>JBILBQ010000123.1:0-6605 GCA_044353615.1 Algoriphagus sp.
ACATCTTTCACGTAGAAAAACAAACCCAATGGATCTGTTGTTGGGTCAGCTTTCCAGCCATTTAAGGTGATCCCTTCCGTTTTGGCATAACCGCTACCGGCATGGGTTAGCATCGTTGAAAAACTCCCATTCGACAGGGTATGTAGGCGGGGAGGGCTTAGGTCAAGATCGTTCATCCCAGCATGCTCGGTTACATATTGATCGGACGATTTTTTGCTCGGCTCAAGTTCTACATCAATAGGGTGTGGTTCTTTGATGGGCGTTCCTTTGGGAATACGCTCTTGCAATAAGAGTTCACAACTTTTGATTCTGGGGTCGGCATGGAAATTAGTAATGGTAGATCCTCCATGGAGTACGTTTTCCAAGGCGATAAGGCTCATGCCATGGTGGTGAACCATGTAGAGGTTTACTACCTTAAATGTAGTCCCCTCCCTGAGGTTGGCAGGAGTGTAATCAATGGCGTCATAAAACCCGAAAATACCCATTCCACCTGCCTTTTCTATTTCCTTCAGATTCTTCATGGGGTCGGTGATTTCAACCAGGAGCGACAATAAACTGGCATAAGGAGCGACCACATATTCATCTGCCAGGCCGCGCTTCAAACCTAGGCCCGGTGCACCAAAGGTGCGGTATTGGTAATGTAGGTCAATGTTGAGGAAGAAATAGGCGCTCTCTGAGGAACCCCATGGAAAGCCTCGGCTATGCCCGTATTTTTTTTGCCAGTCGATTACATTCTGGCAAGTGTTATGCATCATGGTGTCTTCAAAAGACCTTAGGAAGAGCAGTGGCATTAAATACTCAAACATGGTCCCGCCCCAGGATAGCAATATTTCGTCCTGATTGATTTGGGTGAGCCTTCTGCTGAGCCTAAACCAATGTTCCACCGGTACATCTCCTTTGGCGATGGCAATGTAAGACGCTAGACGTGCCTCACTTGCCAGTAAATCGTAGGTACTTTTGTCAAATTGTGCAATGTCGAGGTTGTATCCGATACTCATCAAGCCTCTTTCTTTCTGGTAGAGAAATGAAAAATCCATTTCATCAATCAAACCTTCTGCGATGCGTACTATTTCTCCGGCTTGGTAGTCCCAGAGGTCAATTTGTTTTTTGTAGGCATCCTCTGATGAGGCATCATTTACCATTTCCTTCAATTCAATACAGGATAAAAGCTGCAATTCTGTCTGCCACTGTTGCGTGCATGCAAGTTCCTCCAAGACGCTAGTCAGCTGTGCCAAGGGGCGTTCCAACCAGAAAAGAAAATTTTCAAGCAGGCGGTCATCCAGTACGCTGTCTAACTGAAATAATTGGATCCTATTTAGCTTTTCGGCTTCTCCTTTAAGCCGCATCAAGTAGTCAAAAGGCATGAAGGGCGCCTCTTTAGGTTGGGTATTCAAGGTGTCAAGCAGGTAGTTTATCGAGGTTTGAACTTCCGCTAGGGCATGTTCATTCAGCGCGCCATCTTCTTTGAGCCCTTTGGCAATGTGATCAATAGACCGTAGCGTATCGTAAAATCCTGCTTGGAAGTTTTTATACATGGCTTTGGAAGCTATGGCTTCTTTCACCGCTTCTTTCACTGCAATTAGGCTTGCCGCAAGGTTACCGGAATCTACCGTAGAGATGTACGCAGGTTGGAGCACAAGACCAGAACCGGTAGCATACCAGTTAAACAGGTGACCTCTGTATTTCTGAAGCGCCTCTATAGCGCGTAAGGAATCCAGTTGCCGTTGCAAAAAATGCCCTAACGTAATGTAACCCAATTTGTAAGCCGAGGTATTGGACACCAGTGCAAGACCGATATTCGTGGGGGATGTTCTGCTGGTTTCAGGCAAGGGTGGGTTTTCCTGGTAATTATCAGGGGGGAGCCAGCCATGCTTTTCGGTCACAAAGCGCTCAAAATAAGACCAAGTACGCCTTGCGTATAGCCGCAATTGTTCACGCTCTTCCTCCGAAATCGTGATTTGTTTTTTTGCCAAGGGCTGGCTGATATACCACACATAAAAAGGCGAACCAAACCACAAGACAAAAAATGGAGTAACTACCCACAGGTGCACAGGAAAGGTAAACAGCGCAAAAAGGAATATGCCCAGACCCAATAGCATGGATAAAATCATACCCCGTATATAGCTCAGCAACGAATGCCGGCTTAGTCCTTCGACATGTGAGGCAGTAGACCATTCCAGCAGCCATTTTTTGGAAAAAGCGAGTCGGTACAAGGTTCTAAAAATCGCATCCAGCTGGACAAAGGCCTGGTGTGGAGCAATGACTAGGGTGGACATGGCCTGGATTCGATGCATTCTCATGTTATCCCATACTTTGACCATGTGGAGCTTCCACCGCACACGTGCAGGTCTATTCAGTAAATCACTTGATAAGGTGATATAGGTAGGGAAAGCGAAAATCCCAAAAGCAGCCAACACCCAGATCCAATTGGCTCCAGGTAACCAAAATATGCCTGCAATGAGAAATAGGGTAAGAAAGAAGAAGTTGAGTGACCTGCGTAGGTTATCAAATATCTTCCATTTTGACAATAAGTTGATTGGATTCTTCCTAGTGCCGGAAGCTGAGGGAGCAGTCGAAAATAGCCAAGCAGCTATTTGCCAATCCCCGCGGGTCCAGCGATGGTTTCTTTTTGTGTAAGCACTGTAGGTACTCGGGTAATCATCAAACAATTCAATGTCTGTGGCCAGACCCGTTCTCACAAATGCACTTTCTATAAGATCGTGCGATAAAATTCTATTTTCGGGAAACTGACCGGCAAGTACACAATCAAATGCCCTGACATCGTATATCCCTTTTCCGGTAAAGGTGGCTTCTCCTATCAAATCCTGATAAATATCAGAAACTGCAGCAGAGTAGAGATCTAAGCCAGTATTCCCGGAGAATATTTTTGAAAATCGCGTGTTTTTTTCAGATTCGGGAGAAAAGGAAATGCGGGGTTGAATAATGGTGTATCCCTTTGTGATGCGTTTTTTTTCTGGGTCATACCAAGCCCTATTCAAGGGGTGCGCTAGGGTGTTGATTAGTTTTTTTGCCGATCCAGGTGGTAATTTGGTGTCAGCATCCAAGGTGATTATAAATTGAACCGGACATAGACCTACTGTAGCCAAAAAATCGCCTATGACAAGGCTAAAGGAGGTTGGTGCAGTTGGATTACAAATGAGCCGATTGAGCTCTTCGAGTTTTCCACGCTTTCTTTCCCAACCCATCCAAGCCTGTTCAGCCTCGTTCCAAAGTCGCTCGCGATGGAGCATAAAAAATCGGTCTCCGTAGCGAGAGGGGTATTTTCTATTCAGTTGATGGATGGCTTCTGTAGCAGCTGTTAGGATGGCTTCGTCTCCGGCTTCTTGCTTTTCACCCGCATCCAGAAAATCAGAAAGTAGGACAAACTGAAGCCCGGGATCAGAGTTTCCGAGATAATGGATTTCCAAATTTTCAATCTGCCTCAAGGCATCTTGCGAAGAAACCAACATCGTAGGCATGACCACCATCGTTCGTAAGCTATCGGAGATAGCTGTCTCGTCGTCGAGCTTTGGGAGCAAGCGTGGAGGCAAGAAAAAGGCAAAAAAACGGTTGACAAAAGAAATGGCTAGATCGAGCGCGGGGAAAAAGGCGATCAGAATGACCGCGATGATGATGCCCAAGCTGTGACTAATGGCTCCGGAAGCCAACCAAAGCGCTCCGATAAATGCCAAGGAAAGAATGGAAACTGTTAAGATATAAAGTGAAAAATGGGTTTCGAAAGCACGGATAATGCGCGCCCTCCTAGGCATAGCGTAGCCAATTTTATGGGAGAGTTCTTTGATGCCATCGCCAATGAGGAAATAGCCAATATGCCGTTTGACAAACTTATTGCCGAAGATAAAAGAGGTGCCAGCTGTAGTATCGAGTGTTGCCTGTGAGTTAGCCAACTCAAAAGCCGCATGGGCTACCTGTATTTCGCTAGCTTTCGAGCGTCTACTTAGCTTTTCCACCACTCTACGGTAACTGTCTCTGGTTTGGAAATCCATTTGCGGATAGTCACCGGAGGGGTCATTTTTGAGGATTTCATTGATCAATGAACAATCCTCCACATAGTCAGACCAATCTACTTCGGAAATCTGCCGTAAGGACAAAATGGTGTTTTGAACATTTACCTGGAGCCTGGATTGCTTTTGCGCTTCCTGTCGCATCGCATCTTCCATCGTCATTTCGTATTGATTGATCCGGTAGTTAAACCATCGCTTTTGCTCTTCGTAGAGCAGTCCTTGGGTTTGAAGTGTGTTGAACAATTCAATTAGTGTAGATAAACCCGCGTTTTTAGCGTTCTCTTTGAACCAACTGGATAGGGTCTGTGCATAGAGTCCGGGTTCTTCCAAATCCAGTTTTTGGATGGCCACCACAAATTTTTCAACCTCCAGTTTGAGTTTTTTTTGCTCCAAAATAGTAGCTGCCTTTTCCGATAAAATTTGGATCAGAAACAATCGAATCATGATCGGAATCGCCCAAAGCTCCCCAATCTTTAGCGGCTCTTTTTCTTGATAGTTTTTGATGTATTCCGTCAATACTTCTTTATCCAACACATTGTCTGTGTGCGTTAGCAGGTTGAGCACAATTTCATACACCCTAGGAAAACCAAGGTGCTCTCCTTTCGAAAGGAGTGGAATGTTTTTATGGTAGTTTTCAGGAAAGTCAATGCTGATTTGAACCATCTGCTCCTGGATAATGTAAAAATTATCCAGAAGCCATTCGGATGCCGGTGAAATCTCTTTTTCTGATTTGACGAGAAAGGAAAGTGTGCGGTACGCTTCGGTAAGTATCCCCTTGGAGCGTTCCAAAATGGGCTTTATAGGCCTTGGTTTAGCTGTCCCGAAAGAGGCTTTATGGATCTTTGCTAGGCTATGGGCACTTTCCCGCAGGAATACGGAGTTGTAGGATACATCTATTTGGTTTTCCATAAGTTTATCCTTTTCAAAAGTTAGGTACTGTGTGTATTTCAAAAAACCTGTTTTCAGTCGATAGCCTAAAAACGAGCACGGAACAATAAGGAGGAGGTTAAACTAAAAATGAACCTGTCTTATTGAATAAAAAGAAATTGGTAAAAATGATTATCCGCAATCTGGTAAGTAGCTCAGCTCGCCTATTTAAAACTGCGGATAATCGTTGACAGACTACAGTCAACGGTCCACAGCTCACCTAATTGAACCTCATACCTTTTTTTCTCTGGTTAGTGGTGAAAAAGCGGATAATCCTATTGGTAAACAAAAAGACGCCCTTTCTAAGGCTTTAAAAATCAGGGAGTTTTAATAATGTTGGCTAGCATAACATCCTATTTTAGGCAGGCGTATTTCAGGGCCATTTTGCCAATTTTTCAAGGGTCAAACCTTGTGTACCAATGCTAAACTATGCCCAGGCGTTTTTTACTAGTCGTCAGTCGACCTTTTTGTCGGATAGTAAGACAGCCTTACTTGTTTAAAAAAGCAGAATACATCCAAACTAATTTTTCCTGAGCCCGGATATAGTCACTCATCAATGCATTTGTTCCTTCGTCGCCTGCGTCTGAGGATAGCGAAAGGATTTCTCGTTGCAAACGAATAACTGTCTCAAAAGAGGCAAGAATGTCTCCAACGGCCTGAATTCCGTTCGAAACCTGATTGCTTTCAATAATTTTAGAAGCTTTTTTATAATCAGAATAGGTGTGATTAGGGGAGTGCCCCAAGGTTAAAATCCTTTCGGCAACCTCATCAATCTTCAAAAGCAAGTCATTGTATAATTCTTCAAACTTTAAATGAAGTTCAAAGAATTTCTCTCCCCTTATATTCCAGTGGGCGCCTCTAGTGTTTTGGTAAAAGATTGAATAGTTGGCCAAAAGCTCATTCAGTTTTTCTGCTAAGTTTTTGGACTTGGTGCTGTCCAGTCCAATTGCGCTTAATTTTTCCATAGGTTTATATTTTGTCAAAGCTCATATTTTTTGAGCACCTATTTCATGATATTTGTCACACAATCAACGGGTTTTCATGTCGTCTTACGCTTGGGCATAACCTGTCAAGTGATTTACTTTTAGCGCTTGGAAATGGCTTTTTAACTCTGAACGTCAAACGTCCAATGCTGAATAGAGAAGACTAAGTAGCCGATTAAAGCAACCCTTCAATCACCCCCGCAAAGTACTGATGCTCCAAGGCGAGGACCTTTGCGGCAATGGTCTCCGCGCTATCTTCGGGAACGATGGCTGTGGCTGCTTGAAAAATATCTTCCTTCCTTTTTCCAATAGCCGCTAATAACTGAAGTGTCTATGTAAATTCGTTGTTTAAATTATTTTTTTGATGCCCAAGAAAAATGTTGTTGATAAAAAAATACGTTTTCGGAGTCTTATGTTAATGCTGCTAACGTGAGTATTTGCGTTCGAGCGGGGCTTCCGAAGCCGCGTCCTGTCCCCGACACCGAACGCACTAAAGATACGAAAACGTTGGATTAGACGTCAACCCCGCTTGACGCAAATACATTGTTGTGTGTAGTAATGTGTTACTCAATCTTTGTCATTATTACTCTTTGTACATTAGTAAAAGAATAGTTTGTAATTGCTTTGACTTCATTCGATTCCTTACCCGATGTTACCTCAAAGATTAATT
>JBILBQ010000193.1:0-20954 GCA_044353615.1 Algoriphagus sp.
TGATTTAGTGAATTGGGGCTTGTCATCCGATGCGAATCAAACCTTTAAACTACAGGGGTCAAACGATAATACTACCTGGTCGGATTTGTCCGGAGCCCTTTCATCTACAGCGAATACGGGCACCTTTAGTATTCGGAACACCTTATTAACTACCTCTAAATTTAAGTATTATCGAGTGATCGGTGTCGCTGGGACCTCCTATTATGGGGGGGTATTGGAATCCAGATTTGTGCTAGCGGATTCTTTTGTGCAAAGCCAATACACCAAACCGGCTTGTTCAACCGGTCGTGCAGATGGCGATACAATTCCAAACCATCTTGATTTAGATTCGGATGGGGATGGCTGTAGTGATGCTTTGGAGGCTGGAACAACAAGGGATACCACGGCTGACTTTAAATTTACAGGAACAAGTACTGATTTTGGGGCCAATGGTTTATTCAATACGCTTGAAAAAACTGCTGCCGAAAGTAATTTGTATACCGGCGTTTATACCTACGATTTTGTCGAGAATTCAACTTACAAAAGTTGCATCGATACAGATGCAGATGGCGTCACGGATATCCTCGATATAGATGACGACAACGATGGTGTTTTGGATGCCATTGAATCGCCTACCTGTTTTTACACATTAGATGAATTAATTGCACCAGTAGCTGTTAGTAGCGAGTTAACGCAATACACTACAGCTTATGTTATTGGGAATTCCATCGATGGAGTTGCAACCAGCGCCTCTGCATTTTTACCCAATCAAAACTGGGTGGATAAAGAAATCTTCAAATTTACCGCCAAAAGTTACATTGCCATTTCAGGGATGAGCTTTGATTTGGTCAACTGGGCTTTATCAAGTGCTGCTGCAAGTACCTTCAAACTGCAAGGATCAGGGGATAACCTAACTTGGACAGATTTATCCGCAGCAACCTTTTCTTCGGCTACCACAGGAACTTTCACGATTTCGAATACGCTCGCAACCACTACGAAATTCAAGTATTTCCGAATTTTAGGTGTAGCGGGATCGAGTAGTTATGGTGGGGTATATGAGGCAAGATTTAATTTGGCGGCCTCCACTTCTTCTAGTGCGAATCCAAAACCCACCTGCTCAACGGGCATTACGGATGGGGACTTAATTCCAAACCATTTAGACTTAGATTCCGATGGGGATGGTTGCAGTGATGCGTATGAAGCGGGGACAACAAGTAGTGCTACTGTGAATTTTGTGCATACCACGACCATGGGTGCCAATGGGTTTGCAGATGCCCTACAGACAACTGGAAACGGCATATTTAATGGGGTTTATACCTACTACTATGCGAATAACGCCGTATTCAACGCCTGTGCCGATACGGATACCGATGGGGTAAAAGATATCATTGATGTGGACGATGACAACGACGGCATTTTGGATGCGGTCGAATCACCCACCTGTTTTACATCCAGCGCAGAGGCAAGCCTCCCGGTTACCCTAACTTCGGAATTAGACATTTACAATAGCAATATCCCAAGTAGGGCCCTAGATAATAACGCCAGTACCTTTTCGGCCTTCAATCCGAGTATCAACTGGGTGAATAAAGACATTTTTAGAATTACTCCGAATGTGGTAGGCCCGGTTGTTATCAGTGGGGTGAAAATGGAATTGGTTAATTGGGCCATTTCTAGTAGCACAAGTAATACCATTAAATTGCAAGGAAGCCTAGACAATGGCACCACCTGGGTCGATTTGTCTGCTGCCGTTAGTTCGACACAAACGACAGGATCATTTACAATCTCAAATACTATCAATCCAACGGTTGGGTACAGCCTCTTCCGCATCACCGGTGCGGCGGGAGTTTCCTTTTATGGAGGGGTGACTGAATTGAGTCTGGTCTTGCCGGCAAATTATCAGGCAAGTAAGTACCCGAAAGCCACTTGTACTAGGGATACGGATAGCGATGGCAAATTGAACCACCAAGACCTAGACTCCGACGGGGATGGATGCAGCGACGCCAAAGAAGCGGGACTTGCAAGTAATACGACCTCGTTTGCGGGAGTTTTGGCGGGTCCTTATGGAGCGAATGGATTTGTAGATGCGCTAGAAACCGTCACAGACAATGGGCTGTATCGGGGAACCTATGTTTACAGATTTGCCATTTCCGCTTCAGAAAATGCCTGTTTGGATTCCGACACCGATGGTTTAGGCGATCTATTGGATATCGATGACGACAACGATGGAATACTAGATACAATTGAACAAACCAATTGCATCACAAGCGGTATCGCTATAAATACGCTTACGTTTAGTGGAAGTGCAATTGCGGCAAGTACTGCCAGTACTGTATCCTCAGCAGGGGGTGATTATTGGAGGACTTCCTATTCCGATCAAAACTTGAAATTGCCCATCTCTCTAAGCTACAAGTTTAATTCCACGACGGGATATGCGATGTTTGGCTTATTCCCAGTTACCGGTACCCAGAATCCCGGAACTTGGGCAGATGGAGCCTATAAATTTTATCCGCAAACGACCTCCGTCTACGGGTACTTTACGACGGCTTGGGATTTTGGACCTATCTCCATTACGTCAAATGATATCCTAAGCATAGATATCTCTGCTACTGGTTATGTCACGGCCAAAGTAAATGGGATTGTTCGTAAAGCGTTTCAGGGGGTCGTATCCGATTACAAACTCAACATGAGTTCCTATCGTGCCGCAAATTTTGCAGATGTTGTTTTAACGGATGCAAACAATTTGGCTATTTTGACCTGTACGGATATAGATACTGACGGCGATGGTATTCCAAACCGACTGGACCTAGACTCCGATGGGGACGGCTGTTCGGATGCGAAGGAAGCGGGTGTACCAGGCACCCTTGCCTCGGGCACGCTTGTAAATAAGGTCAACAATGTGACCGTATCTACTACTGTAGCCAATGCGATTGTAGCGGGAACTTATGGGGACAATGGGTTTGGAGATGCTGTCGAAACTACGCCAGGTTCAGGCATTTTCTCAGGAACGTACACTTATGGATTAGCCACTGATGACGAAATAAATGCTTGTTTGGACACAGATAATGACGGCATTCCGAATTTGCTGGACATTGATGACGATAACGATGGGATTTTGGATGTTGTGGAATGTCCGAATAGCACTCAAAATATTTTAGTAAACGGGACATTTGATGTAAATAAAACCGGTTGGACAGGGAGTGCTAATTGGGCATATTATGCTCCTGGATTTCTGTGGAACTCTTCGGAAAATGTTACGAATGATTTGCTTACGCAAACTTTTGCTAAGCCTATTTTGAATGCAAATACACCAACGGTAGATGTTGAATTTGATTTCAATACGAATGGATATGGATGGGATGTTTCAAGTTCGACTACTGCATCCTTAGATGTGATTATAAATAACAAGGTCTATGCTACCATAAGTAATCCAAGTGGAGGAACCACCGCAAGTGTTGTTGCCAAAAATGGGGCATCAGTCAATGTTTCTAGCGTAAACATTGCGTCCAACATGGTGCCTACGACAAAAATGATTGTTAAAGTTCCTAAAGCAGCCTTTGTTAATTCCAACATTCTATCGTTTGCTTTCACTGCCACTAGCGATGATTTTGGAATTGATAATGTATTTATAGCAAAAGAAGTAGCAACATGTGATACCGATGGGGATGGAATTATAAATAGTCTAGACCTAGATTCAGATGGGGATGGTTGTGCCGACGCGATTGAAGCAGGAAGTTCAACCACAGCAACAAGTACGACCGTATTTGCAACTACATCAGGAACAACAGATACCAATTCAAATGGCTTATTGGATGTCTACGAAGTAGGAACAACTGGAACAGTAAATTATACCTCTACCTATTCCATCTATGCTTTAGTCAGAACGCTAAATGCGTGTACCGACACGGATGGTGATGGAATCAAAGATGTAGTTGACTTAGACGATGATAATGATGGGGTGTTGGATAGCATTGAAAATGGACCATTTGGTTGCGTGCAATCTCCAGCTTGTGTTAACAATGCTTCTTTATCAGCCTCTACATCTGCAACAGGTACTGCTCCAACAGGTTGGACAAATTTTGGAAATGGTGGCTCTGTAGATATTAACCAAGGAAACTGGCAAATAAGTTATGGACAAGCCACCCCTTCTAGGACCTTATTCCCTGCCGCTACCGCTAATACCTTCTTCATTTATGGAATGAGTAAAGGTGGAAGTGGTGGTTTAGGTGGCTGGGCGCCTTATGGTGAAGCTTTCCAGCAAACGCTAAACTGCTTGACGGTAGGACAAACGTATTATTTGTCATTTAGGGGAGCAATTACCCATAGTCCGGGGGTTAACGCTGCAGTGTCCTATGAAACAACACCAACTGCCGCTAGGTTTGTCTTATTAAGAGATGGAACGCAGGTTTCCCAAGCACCGGATCAGTTGCTTGAAGCCACGCAACAAACGGTAACGTTGTCCTTTGTGGCTACTTCAACGACACATACGATCGCGATCGCACATACAGCTGATCGATCAACGGATTTATCCTTAATGGTTATTGAGGCCGGTTCTGGCTATTTGTGTACCAGTGCACCTGCGTCTTCTAATGAGAATTTAGATACCGACGGAGATGGAATTCCTAACCGATTGGATTTAGACTCCGATGGCGATGGTTGTCCGGATGCCGTAGAAGCCAAAACGGTCAACTCATTAACTGCCACAACAGTTTCGGGCGTATTTGGTACAAATGGTTTTGCGGATAATTTGGAAACTTCCGCTGGTAGTGGGCTTTACAATGGGACTTATGTCTATTCTCGTGCTATTGACCCAACGGTTAAAGCTTGTTTGGATTCTGACTTCGATGGTGTCCCTGATGTAGATGATCTGGATGATGACAATGACGGGTTATTGGATGCCGCGGAATGTAGTGTTGCTTTAATGATTGAAAACAATCCATCCAAATTGGGTCAGGTTTCTCGTAGAAGTTGGACCTTAACCGGTGCAGATGAGGCTGCAGTGAATACCTATGCTGGAACTTCTTTTGGTAATGTACGTGCGGAAGCCACCCAAACGCTTTATGGCGAAATTAAACTTCCTCCGGCTGCAGCTACCACGATTAATGAGCCAATTACCTCATTGGATATACCGTCGCTCAACTTAGGAACTGTTGTGTATCGAGAGGTTTATGTTAAAATACCTGCGACGACAGCATTTAGTACTGCGAGTCAGATCAATTTTAGAATTGCAAATTCGGCTATTTGGAGCACTGGAATGCTCTACATGTCCCATTCAGGGGCAGTAATTACCACTCCGATTCAAGGTGGAGGCGGAAGCGCTAGTCTGTTATTAACTACGAATAGTACAGACATGAAACTTGTTTCCCAAGCCAAATCCGGCTCCGTGCAAGCTTACCAAGGCGGATCTTTTGTTGTGAGTGCTGCCAATGCTGGCAAATGGGTTCGTATAGGTATCGCAATGCATGACGGTATCAATAATGAACAATCATCGGTTCAATATACCTTGGGATCGTCTACCGCCTGGTTACCTGTTGACGCGGCCAATGGCTTCCAATTTGCCGCAACAGATTTTAGTAACTCTTTAGATACATCTAACCTTGTCTGCGACTTCGATGGAGATGGAATTCCAAACCAACTCGATCTCGATTCCGACGGCGATGGTTGTTCCGATGCGAATGAAGCCTATGGCTCTGCTACCGCTCAAGGGACCGATGGCAATCAATACTATGGCACAAATCCAATCACCGTAGACGCTACGGGTAAGGTGATAGGGGCAAGCTATACTGCCAATAGTGTGAATGTATTGACGGTCGGTCGGGCTACTGTCATTACTACCCAACCAGCGGATGTCACCTCGGTGCCTGGCGCCACCAATGTAAGCTATTCCGCAACGGTCACCGCAGGTACGGGAACGACTGCTTACCAATGGCAACTCAGTACAAATGGGGGCGCATCGTGGACGAATATCACGAACTCCGCCACCTATTCCGGGGCCACGACTGCCACGCTTACGCTAAGCACCGTGACCATTGCGATGAAGGAATATCGCTACCGTCTGAATATTACGCAATCCGATTTTGTATGTGGGAATCTGACCTCTTCTGCGGCCCGATTGATCATGAGTAATACGCCTGTGGTCACCGATGACCTGGCCACGGCGGTTGAAGATACCCCATTGAATGGATCCGTATTGACAAATGATAGCGGTTCGGGTGGTTCTACCATTACGGTGACAAATTTCACCATCAACGGGACGACTTACAATGCGGGACAAACAGCCAACATTCCTAATGTAGGGACCTTTATCCTACGTGCTGATGGAGCCTATACCTTCAGCCCAGCGACGAATTATACCGGTGCTGTTCCGGTAATTTCCTACACGGCCACGGATGCCAACGGTGGGTCGGATACTGGAGATCTACAAATTTCCATCACTCCAGTGAATGACCCACCCGTGGCAGTGGATGACATCAAAAGCACAAACGAAAATACGGCTGTAATAGGGAACGTGTTAACTGATGGCACAGACGATTCAGATGTGGATGGGAACACCTTGGTGGTAAGTACGTTTAGTACAACAATTAACAGTGTTGTAGTTACTTTCAATGCAGGCA
The DNA here is from genome assembly GCA_044353615.1 of Algoriphagus sp. Taxonomy (GTDB): domain Bacteria; phylum Bacteroidota; class Bacteroidia; order Cytophagales; family Cyclobacteriaceae; genus Algoriphagus. The sequence continues at coordinate 6,591 of JBILBQ010000193.1, forward strand.
CCACAGCATCAATTCCAGGAATAGGAACTATTGTCGTTTCCACTACCGGCAGCTATACCTTTACCCCTGCAGCTGGATATACCGGTGCTGTTCCAGACATTGATTACACAATTAGCGATGGCAATGGCGGATCGGATGTGGGCAGATTAAGTATTACGGTGTTTAATGTCAATGATCCACCTCAGGCTACGGACGATGTGTTCTCGGTAAGTCAGCGACAAAATGTGGTAGGGAATGTGCTTACCAATGACACCGATCCGGATACGCAAAGATCGAATCTCTTGATCACCCAATTTGTTGTCAATGGCATCAATGGGCCGCCCATACAGGTAGATCCTACAGCTGGTGGGACGATTACAATTGCTAATGTGGGTCAACTGACCCTAAATAAGGATGGTTCTTTCACCTTTGTTCCAGATGCCAATTTCTCTGGGAATGTGCCAGACATCACTTATACCCTTTCTGATGGTGCACTAACGGATACTGGACTACTTCAAATTGTAGTAATTCCAGTTCCAGTAGCTCCTACAGCGGTAGACAATACCGCTTCTGTTGCCGAAGACGTAACCTTAAGTTGTACTTCTACTCGAGGGGCAGCAAGCACCTGTAATTTGTTAGGCAATGACAATGCGGATCCATCTTTTGATGGCTCTGCCAATCGCCCGATTTTAACCCTATCGATAACTCAGATTAGCTTTACAGTAGGTGGTACCTTGTACACCTATCCTTCTTCTACTGTTCAAACGATTCCTGGGGTTGGGACAATCCGAGTAAATTCAGATGGAACGTATGAATTTATTCCATTTAAAGACTGGAATGGAACGGTACCGGACATCACCTATACCATTACCGATGGTCGCGGTAATGTGGCGACAGCCAAGTTGAAGATCACGGTATCTCCAGTCAATGACGACCCAATTGCCGTTAACGACGACAATAAAACAACGCCAGAGGATACTCCAGTTACTGTCAATGTATTGACGAATGACTCCGATCTAGATGCGGGTACAACCTTGACGGTAACGCAATTTACGATTGACGGGATTACAGGAATCTTTACTACAACGGCGACAATCCCTGGCAAAGGGACCCTTACGGTACTCAGCACAGGCGAATTCACATTTACGCCAGACCCGAATTTCAATGGGGTTGTTCCGAAGATTACCTACACCGTTTCGGACGGGGTAGGAACCAACACCGCGAACTTGAATTTGACGGTGACGCCAGTAAATGATCCTCCAACCGTAGTCAACGAAACCCCAAGTACTCCAGAAAATACTGCATTAACTGGCAATGTACTCACTGATGGAACAGACGATTCTGACGTAGATAGAAATACACTTTCCATTTCCCAATTTACAATTGATGGCACCACCTATCCAGCGGGTAGTATCGTGAATCTTCCAAACGTGGGCACGGTGATTGTGAACGCAGATGGTACCTATACTTTCACACCGGTAACCGGATATTTTGGCAGCCTGCCAGTCATTACCTATGCGGTAAGCGATGGCAACGGAGGAACTACCAATGGAACCTTGGCCATTACCGTCACCCCTGTGAATGATCCTCCAGTGGTGTCCCCTGAATCCATTCAAATTCAAGAAGATGCACCGGCAACGGGTAACCTATTGACCAACGATACAGATCCAGAGAATAACACCTTGTCCATCTCTCAATTTACGATTGCAGGTGTTTCGGGTACATTTACGCCAGGTACCACTGCGGTGACTATTCCAAATGTGGGTACGATCCAGATTAGTGCAAATGGAGCCTATGTATTTACGCCTGCAGCAAATTACAACGGCATTGTACCAAATATCGAGTACACGGTCAGCGATGGACAAGGAGCATTCGCAAATGGCAATCTAACCATCGTGGTGGCAGCAGTCAATGATGCACCTACAGTGACTAACGACACGAAATCTGAACCGGTGAATACTCCGATTGTAGGCAATGTCTTGTCGAATGACCGGGATATAGAAGGAAGCGCCTTGAGCCTCACCAAATTCACGATAGGGGGAGTAGACTATTCAGCAGGGACTACGGCTACAATTGTAGGCGTAGGAACGGTGGTCATGAATGCGGATGGATCTTACACCTTCACTCCAGAGACAAATTACATAGGCTCGCCTCCAGTGATCACCTATACCGTTTCAGACGGTACCGCTACCAGCACCGGCACCTTGAGTTTGACCATTACGCCAATCGACGCCGACGGTGACGGTATTCCGGATGCAACTGAAAAAGGAACTGGAGCAACTCCTCGTGACTCGGATAACGACGGTACGCCAGATTATTTAGATACGGATAGTGACAATGACGGCATTCCAGATGCTGCAGAAGACTCCGCTTGTATTGGTTTCTTGCCTTGTACTCCTACGGACACAGACGGCGATGGGATTCCAGATTACCGAGACCTGGATTCGGATGGCGATGGCATTTCCGATGCGATCGAGGGTACCACTGACACAGATGGCGATGGCATTCCCAATTACCAAGATACGGATAGTGATGGCGATGGTATTTTGGATTCGGTTGAAAAAGGGCTATCTGCTACCCCAGTAGATACCGATTTGGATGGAACCCCAGACTACCGTGACTTAGATTCGGATGGCGATGGCATTCCAGATGCGACCGAAGGTGCATTGGATACGGATGGGGATGGAATACCAAATTTCAGAGATTTAGATAGTGATGGCGACGGCATCAGCGATGCGATCGAAGGAACAACAGATACCGATACAGACGGTATTCCGAATTACTTAGATACGGATTCGGATGGAGATGGCATTTCGGACGCCATCGAAAAAGGACCTACTGGCACACCAGTGGATACCGATGGCGACGGTACTCCGGATTACAAAGACCTTGATTCGGATAACGACGGCATTCTAGACAGCGAAGAATCTGCTATAGATACCGATAGCGACGGAATTCCAAACTTCCGAGACTTAGATAGTGATGGGGACGGAATTTTGGATGCTATCGAAGGATCGACAGATTCAGATGGCGATGGTACTCCAAACTACAAGGATGTAGATAGTGACGGGGACGGTATCCCGGATAGCATCGAAAAAGGAACAGGATCTGTTCCGGTCGATACGGATGGCGATGGCACCCCAGATTACCTTGATTTAGACACCGATGGCGATGGCATTCCTGATGCAGTAGAGGATGCGGGTTGCACCGGCACAGCACCTTGTACCCCTACGGATACCGATGGCGATGGCACTCCGAATTTCAGGGACCTAGATTCGGACGGCGATGGCCTTACCGATGCGGTTGAAAAAGGACCTAACGGAGCCACTCCGGTAGACACCGATGGCGATACGACCCCCGATTACCTTGATGTAGATTCGGATGGGGATGGTATTTCTGATGCGATTGAAAAAGGAACTGGCACTACGCCATTGGATACGGATGGCGACGGCACACCGGATTACCGTGATACGGATTCTGATAACGATGGCATCACAGATGCAATTGAAAAAGGTCCAAGTTCAACACCTGTGGATACGGATAATGATGGCACCCCAGATTACCGAGATTTAGATTCGGATGGCGACGGCAAATCGGATCAATCCGAAGGAACGGTAGATACGGATAACGACGGTACGCCTAATTATTTAGACCTCGATTCAGATGGAGATGGCGTATTGGACGCGGTAGATGTCTGCCCATTAGTGGATGGCCTGGGCAGCACCAACGGTTGTCCACCAGATAGTGATGGGGATGGACTCGCAGATGTAGATGATTCAGATGATGACAACGACGGCATCCTGGATACGGTAGAGGCAGCAGCTTGCTCGCCTGCTGCAGCAACTTGTGATACCGATGGCGATGGCATTCCAAATATCCTTGACACAGATAGTGATGGAGATGGTATTTCGGACGTCATCGAAGCGGGAGGAACCGATGTAGATAAGGACGGGAAAGCCGATGGAGCTCCGGATGTGAATGGCATTCCGGCCTCTGCTTCAGGTGGCTTGTCTCCTCCGAACACGGATGGTACTGGAAACTCAAATCCTTACGACACGGACAGTGATGGGGACGGTATTTTGGATGCAATTGAGAAGGGGACTGGAGCTACGTTGGCGGATACAGACAACGATTTGATCCCAGATTATTTAGAAACAGATTCTGACGACGATGGCATCAGCGATGCAATCGAAAAGGGAACGGGTACTGCTGTTGCGGATACGGATAACGATGGAATTCCTGATTACAGAGACCTAGATAGTGACGGAGACGGAATTCCAGATAGCATCGAAAAAGGTTCCGGCTCCACCCCAGTAGATACGGATGGGGATGGCATACCGAACTTCAGAGATGTAGACAGTGATGGCGACGGTATTTTGGACAGCGTGGAAGACGCAGGATGTACGGGTATTGCACCATGTACACCTACGAATTCAGACAACGATAGCATTCCAGATTATTTAGACCAAGATAGCGACAACGATGGCATTCCAGATGCGATCGAAGGCACGGTAGATTCGGATACGGATGGTACGCCGGATTACTTGGATACGGATAGCGATGGCGATGGTATTTTAGACAGTGTAGAGAATGCAGGTTGTACGGGCACAATGCCTTGTACGCCTACCGATACCGATGGGGATGGCATTCCAAACTTCCGAGATCAGGATAGTGATGGCGATGGCATTACGGATGCCATCGAAGGCACCACAAATACGGATGGAGATTTACTTCCAAATTATTTAGACCCAGATTCTGACGGGGACGGCATCAGCGACTTGATCGAAGGCAATGTTGATTCAGATGGAGATGGCACGCCTAATTACAAGGATTTGGATAGTGATGGAGACGACATTCCAGATGCAATTGAAAAAGGAACCACGACAGCACCTGTAGATACAGACAGTGACGGTACACCAGATTACCTAGACACAGACACGGACGGCGATGGCATTCCAGATAGTGTCGAGGATTCAGGTTGCGCTTTGAATGCCACGACCTGTACACCGACAGATACGGATGGCGATGGCATTCCGAACCACAAAGATTTGGATAGTGACAATGACGGTATCCCAGATAGCGTAGAGAAAGGATCAACTGGTGCTACGCCAGATGATACAGATGGAACGGGATTGCCAAACTATTTAGACACGGATAGTGACGATGACGGCATCTTGGATGCAGTGGAACGTGGAATTGACGGCAACAATCCACTCGATACGGATGGGGATGGTACTCCGGATTACAAAGAAGTAGACAGTGATGGCGATGGAATTCCAGATGCGGTAGAAAAAGGAAGCGGCAGTACGCCTTTAGATACGGACGGAGACGGTATCCCAGATTACCGCGATACAGATTCGGATAACGATGGTATTCTAGACGCTACAGAAGATGTGGGTTGTACGGGTACAGCACCTTGCACACCTACGGACACGGATAATGATGGAACACCTAATTACCGCGATTTAGATTCGGATGGAGACAATAAGTCAGATCAATCCGAAGGAACTTCAGATTTTGATGGCGATGGAACACCAAACTATTTAGACCTAGATTCCGATGGGGATGGGGTGCTGGATAGCGTAGACCAATGTCCATTGCTTGTTGGACTTGCCAACTTGAATGGTTGCCCTGTGGATACGGATGGCGATGGTGTGTATGATATTGATGATGCTGACGACGATAACGATGGTCTTCTAGATACGGTGGAGGCAGCAGCATGCTCTCCTTCGGCGGCAGACTGTGACACGGATGGTGATGGCATTCCTAATCGCATCGACCCAGACTCTGACAACGACGGCATCAATGACGTTCGGGAATCCAATGGAACGGATGCCGATGGAGATGGCAAGGTCGATGGAACAGTAGATGTAAATGGCGTTCCTAGCTCGACGAATGGAGGTTTAACTCCACCAAACACCGACGGAACCACCCTTCCAGATCCTTATGACACAGACAGCGACGGGGATGGTATTCCCGATTCCTTGGAAAGAGGTCCAAATCCAAATGCCCCTGTGGATACCGACGGGGATGGCATACCAGATTACCGAGATACGGATTCCGATAACGACGGCATTCCAGACAGCGTAGAACGAGGAACCGGCGCAGCTATTCTGGATACGGATGGCGATGGTACACCGGATTACAAAGACTTGGATTCGGATAACGATGGCATTCCAGACACCGTTGAAAAGGGACCAAATGGCGCAACTCCTCTAGACACCGATGGGGATGGCATACCGAATTACCGTGACCTAGATTCAGATGGGGACGGCATTCCAGATAGCATCGAAAAAGGCACAGGAAGCACCCTATTGAATACCGATGGTGATGCACTTCCAGATTACTTAGACGCCGACTCAGACGGGGATGGCATTTCGGACGCGATCGAAAAAGGACTTAATGGCAATAGCCCAATCGATACGGATGGTGACGGAACACCAGATTACCGCGACACCGATTCGGATAACGACGGTATCCCAGATAGTGTGGAGAAGGGGACTGGTTCTACCCCTGTAGATACCGATGGGGACGGTGTGCCAAATTACCGAGACCTAGATTCTGACGGCGACGGGATTACCGATGCTGTAGAAAAAGGAGCAAATGGAGCAACTCCTGTAGATACAGATAGTGACGGCTCTCCGGATTACGTGGATCTAGATGCTGACGGCGATGGCAAATTAGATGCGATCGAAAAGGGAACTGGTTCAACCTTACTAGACACCGATCGGGATGGTATTCCAGATTACCGCGACGTGGATAATTACGGTCATCCGGATGTGAACGTCACGGATGTGAATGTGCCGGTGGTAGGGAATGTGAAGACAAACGATGCAGTACCTGCAGGCACTACCTACGGGCAACCTGCCGCAATCGCGGGAGCAACCCTAGTGATGAATCCGGCTACAGGCGCCTATACCTTTACCTCCGCCACCCCTGGAACGTACGAGTATTTAGTTCCTGTTTGTGGACCAAATCAAACCACGAATTGTCCGCTCACACCACTTCAGATTACAGTTTTAGATCCTTTGGCAGTAGACAAACCAGTTGCCAATACGGATTTTGCAATCTTAGAACAAGGTGGCTCGGCTACAGTGGCCATTCTCGCAAATGACAAGGCTGGAGATCTAGGGCAAACGATCGATGCCTCCTCCTTGGTGATTTTGACTGCGCCTGCTCACGGTACGGCGGTGGTAAATAGCGATGGAACCATCACCTACACTCCGTCACCATTCTTTGTAGGAGTCGATAGCCTAGAATACCGCGTTTGCGACACGAATAACCCTGCTCAATGTCAAACTGCCACTGTTTATTTCACTGTAGAACCAGCCGGTCTTGTGGTGAAAACAGGTGCAGTGGACGATTTTGTAATCGTACGCGCAAGCCCAGATGGCTCAGCTAATGTGACAGGAAATGTCCTCAGCAATGACCTAAATGGAACAGGAGCAACGCTAACGGCCAACCTCGTGACTGGTCCAACTAGCGCACAAGGAACCTTCACGCTAAATGCCAATGGTACGTATTCCTTTACACCTGCTGCTGGATTTAGTGGTCCGGTGGACATCGTCTACGAGGCCTGTGGAGGTAGTCCAGTAGTATGTACAAAGGCAACCCTACACATTCTAGTGGAGCAAATGCCAACACTAGTCAATGACACCAACACAGCCTTTGCGAATGTGCCGAAGGCGGGTGATCTCTCGACCAACGATACTAAGCCAGCGGGTACTACCTACGGACAGCCGGCCCAGCAAGCAGGAGCAACGCTGACGGTAAATGCAGATGGTACTTACAGCATCACCGCCACGGCAACAGGAACTTACACCTACACCATTCCAGTATGTGCTCCAGGTCAGGTAGGTACTTGTCCTACTCAGACTTTGGTGGTTACGGTGACAGCACCAAGTCCTGTCAACGACACCAACACGGCATTTGCAAATGTGCCAAAGACGGGTAACCTCTCGACAAACGACACGAACCCAGCAGGATCGACCTATGGGCAGCCAGCCCAGCAGCCAGGCGCATCGATTGTGGTCAATGCAGATGGAACCTACAGTTTCAACGCCACCGCAGCAGGAACCTACATCTACACGATCCCAGTTTGTGCACCAGGTCAGACCCTAAACTGTCCAACGCAAACTTTGGAAATCACGGTGACAGCACCAAGTCTTGTAAATGATACGAATACGGCTTTTGCGAATGTACCGAAGACAGGTAACCTCTCGACCAACGACACGAACCCAGCAGGATCTACCTACGGGCAGCCTGCCCAGCAGGCCGGAGCCACACTGACGGTAAATGCAGATGGAACCTACAGTTTCACAGCCACAGCAGCAGGCACTTACAACTACACGGTACCAGTTTGTGCGCCAGGCCAGACCCTGAACTGTCCTACGCAAACCTTGGAGATTACTGTGACGGCTCCAAGTCTTGTGAATGATACGAATACGGCTTTTGCAAATGTGCCGAAGACAGGTAACCTCTCGACAAACGACACCAACCCAGCAGGATCGACTTATGGGCAGCCCGCTCAACAGGCAGGAGCAACGCTGACGGTAAATACCGATGGAACCTACAGTTTCACCGCCACCGCAGCAGGAACCTATACCTATACCATCCCAGTTTGTGCTCCAGGTCAGACAGTAAACTGTCCAACGCAAACCTTGGAGATCACGGTAACTGCTCCAAGTTTGGTGAACGATACAAACACGGCTTTTGCCAACGTACCAAAGACGGGTGATCTGTCGACCAACGACACGAACCCAGCAGGATCGACTTATGGGCAGCCCGCCCAGCAGGCCGGAGCTACGCTGACGGTCAATGCCGATGGCACCTACAGTTTCACCGCTACAGCAGCAGGTACCTACACCTATACGATTTCAGTATGTGCACCAGGGCAGACCGTGGACTGTCCTTCGCAGACGCTGACCATCACGGTGACGGCACCAAGTTTGGTGAACGACACGGATACGGCCTTGGCCAATGTACCGAAGGTAGGTAACCTATCGACCAACGACACCAACCCAGCAGGATCAACTTATGGGCAGCCTGGCCAGCTAGCAGGAGCAACCTTGACGGTAAATGCAGATGGAACCTACAGTTTCACCGCGACAGTAGCAGGAACTTACACCTATACGATTCCAGTATGTGCGCCAGGTCAGACAGCGAACTGTCCAACACAGACTTTGGTGATCACGGTGGAGGCCTCGAGTCCTACCAACGATACGAATACGGCTTTTGCGAATGTGCCAAAGACGGGTGATCTGTCTGCCAACGACACGAACTCAGCGGGAACAACTTATGGTCAGCCCGCCCAGCAAACAGGAGCAACCTTGACGATAAATGCGGATGGCACCTACAGCTTTACTGCTACGGTAGTAGGCACTTACACCTACACGATCCCAGTTTGTGCGCCAGGCCAGACAGCGAACTGTCCTACGCAAACCTTGGTGATCACGGTTACGGCACCTAGTCCAGTCAACGACACAAACACGGCTTTTGCAAATGTGCCAAAGACGGGTAATCTGGCGACCAACGATACGAATCCAGCGGGAACAACTTATGGTCAGCCCGCCCAGCTGGTTGGAGCAACCTTGACGGTAAATGCCGATGGTACCTACAGCTTCACCGCTACGGCATCAGGCACCTACACCTACACGATCCCAGTTTGTGCGCCAGGCCAGACAGCGAACTGTCCTACGCAAACCTTGGTGATCACGGTGACGGCACCTAGTCCTGCGAATGACATCAACGCGGCTTTACCGAATATGCCAAGAACAGGCGACCTTGCGCTCAACGATACGAATCCAGCAGGATCGACGTATGGGCAACCTGCTCAACAGACAGGCGCTACGCTGACTGTGAATCCAGATGGAACCTACAACTTCGTGGCTACCGTAGTTGGATTCTATACCTACACGATTCCAGTATGTGCTCCAGGTCAGACCCTAAACTGTCCAACGCAGACTTTGGCAATCAAGGTCACAAGTAATTCGATTGTCGCTGGAATAGATAATTTTCAGGCAAATCAGATCAATGGCCTTACGGGTGGGGTTGCAGGAAATGTCTTGGATAACGATGAAATTGATGGTAAACCAATTAAGCCCTCTCAGGTAGTGATCACTGTAAAAGATGATGGGGGATTGACTGGAGTGGTGATTGACAAAGATGGAAATCTGATTCTTCCAGTAGGGGTAGCCCGAGGGATTTATGTATTGGTTTACATCATCTGTGATGTCGTCGATCCCACCAATTGTAGAGAAGCAAAGGTTATTATAGAGGTTTTCGATCCTGTTGAACTTCGCGTAACGAAGCTTGTAGAAGCACCGGAATGGTTTGAAGGGGATGAATTTACCTACATCATCCGAGTTGAAAATAGAGGAAAAACTACAGCTACAAATGTGGTCGTGACTGATAAACTTCCAGAAGGCTTGCGCTATGTATCTTCAGTTTCTAGTCTACTTCCAGTTACCACTCAGGTAACTGGACAGGAAATTACCTGGACCATGACTCAATTGCCTATCGCTAGCTCAACGGACATCACGCTTACAGTTAAAGCAGCTCCGATTGCTGATGGAAAGGAACAGATACTCCTAAATACTGCGAAAGTTTCTTCCAAAGAAGGTGAATTGAGCCCTGCAGACAATACTTCTTCAGTTCCAGTCAAATTGAAAGTATTCTTTATTCCAAACACCATTACTCCAAATGGGGGAGGGATAAACGACACCTTTGAAATACCTGGATTGGGACGATATGTAAGCAATGAACTGGTGATTATCAATCGATGGGGAGACCAGGTATTTGAGCGAAAGAACTACCAAAACGATTGGGGTGCTGAAGGATTGGTGTCTGGCACTTATTTCTACATTTTGAAGGTAACGGATGAAAATGGAAAGCAGATCTCATTCAAGGGCTTTGTCGAGGTGGTAAAAGAACGCATCAGGTAGTAAAAAAAATGATATGCATGTGTTGGAAAAACATAGAAAATAAAGATCAGGTGAATAAAAAATACAGTTTTAGAGGGTTGATTGTGTTACTGACGATGATCAGCATGTCTGTTCAGGCGCAGCAATTGCCCCAGTTCAGCCAGTACATATTCAACAGCTTGCACATCAATCCAGCCTATGCGGGCTATAAGGGGGATGGGTACATTCAAACGACCTACCGAAGCCAGTGGATTAATTTTCCTGGAGCACCCAAAACCCTTTCCTTCACCGCAGATGTAAGTGCGAATGAAGGGAGAATGGGACTTGGAGTGACGTATTTGAAGGATCGGATTGGTTTAACTGAAAGTAATGTGGGGATGTTGACCTATTCGTACCGAATTACCACAGGGGATAGAAGTATGCTTTCTTTGGGAGTTAGTGCGGGTATTTCAGAGTATGCTTTTGATCCTACGGGAATTGTGACGGTAAATCCTGATCCCTTATTGCCGAGCAGTCGCGTGGCAGCCACTACGCCCAACATGAATACGGGAATTTTTTACCACAGCGATAAATTTTATGCGGGCCTTTCCGCATACAACCTCATCGGTCGAAGGGCATTGCTTCGACAAGATATTGCCGTTGCCTTCCATGATTTTCATTACTACTTCACCGTTGGCGGGATGGTCAGAATTGCACACGACCTGCAGCTCAAGCCCTCTATCCTGGTAAAGCACGTGAAAGGATCCCCGACGAGTTATGACCTAAACGCCATGTTTCTGTTTGGGGAGCGGGTTTGGTTGGGCGGATCCTTTCGATCCAATGTGCGGATTTTCGAAGATCAACTTCAGGAAGACTTGAGTAAGCGAAATGCAGTGGCCTTGGTAATGGAATACTTTGTTTCGCCGAGCATGCGAGTAGGTTATGCCTACGACTACAACCTGAATGCACTCAATAGTTACCGAACCGAATCCCACGAGTTGTCTGTCGGGGTGTATTTAAACCGTCAGCGAAAGATTATTTACAACCCTAGATGGTTCTAATCATGAAGAATAGCATAAAAAAGGGTCTAGTATTTGGATTCCTACTCTTGGTTTCCCTCCCCCTATATAGTCAGCAAAATCTATTAAACTATGCCGATCAAGAATTTGCCTTGAAGCGGTATGAATTTGCCGGTTCTCAGTATGAGGCGGCCTTTGCATCCAAGGAGACGTACTATGCGGCCAAGCGAGCTGCAGAGAGCTTTGGAATGATTCGCAGCTACGAAAAGGCATTTTCCTGGTGGGGAAAAGCGATCCTTTTTGAGGAATCAACCCGAAACGATAGTCTGCGCTACGTCAATGCGGGGGTGCAGGCAGGTCAAACGGTAGAAGGGCTTGGGATAAAATTAACTGCGGAAGAAGCAGCGAAGATTTTTGGTCAGCGGCAAGTTTCAGACAACCCAAGATTGAGATTTATTCCTATAGAAAAATACAACAGTGCAGGTACAGACTATGGATTGAGGACTGACGAGACGGGAACGAATTACCTGGTCACAGATAGAGGTTTGGAGAAGGAGATGGAGAAAAAATACCTTCGTTTTGACATCAAAAGGGCGTTTTCAGAGAAAGAGATTGACGGCTTGAATGACCGCGGCTACCATTTCATCTTGGTTGAAAAGGAGGGGGAGCTCAAGCCAGCCATCCAGGGATCTGAAGAGTTTTTTCACGTGAGTATGCCTGCATTTTTTAAGGTGGGGGAGAGACAAGAAGTGATTTTTACGGGAGTGGTGCGGGAGAAGGTGGATAAAGTAGGTCTGGGCAAAACCACAGAATCCTATCCTGGCCTTTACCGAGCGGAGGTTCGGGCGGATGGAACCTTTGCCAACATCCAAGCCCTACCCTTCAATGAGACAGGAGCTTATAGTGTGATGCATGCCTTTGTGGACAACAATGTCCTGTATTTCAGTTCTGATGGGCAGGGAGGCTTTGGTGGTTTTGACATCTACCAGGTGCCAATACTTGAAAACGGGTATGGATCGGTATTCAACCTCGGGGCATACGTGAACGGTGCGCAGGATGAAGTCTTTCCTTTTGTGAAGGATGGTATCGTTTATTTTTCATCCAACCGCTTTGATGGTCTTGGAGGACTAGATATCTACATGGCCGGTCAATTAGGCAAAGGCAGACCCATGAACTTAGGGAAGGTCTACAATACGCCCCAAGATGATTTTGGATATTTCATGGATGGGCAAGGAAACCAATTCTTGAGTTCGGACAGGGGCATGTCTGAAAGCAGGGATGACATTTATGCAGGCAAGTATTTGTTTGATTATTTCACGTTTCGAATTCTTGGAAAAGACAGTGTGCTATTGGATAGGGATCGGGAATTGGTTGTGGAGCTTAAAAATCTAAGTGGGGAAAAAATAAGTCTGGAAAAGGTGAAGGATGGCTTTGTTGCTGAGCTGAGCCAAGGAGAATATTTTCTTGAAATCAATAAGGAAGGTTATCTGCCCGCTCGGGTGCCTTTGGTGACTACTGATCCAGATGGAAAAGCAAAAATCAAAGACATTTCCCTTGAGCCCATCCCTGTGATCGCGGAAATTGAGCCCGTGCGTGTATCGCCACCCCTATTTTTGGCGGAGGATAATATTTACTTTGATTTTGCTGCTTATGACATTCGAGCCGATGCCGAAAAAATACTTGAAAATGCAGCCGCGCTACTCCAAAAATATCCCTTCCTAAGGTTGCAAATCGATTCGGACACCGATTCAAGAGGATCCACCAGTTACAACGACCGATTGAGTAAAAACAGATCCATGGAAGTGTTCTTTTATCTGAAAAATCAAGGGATAGCAGCAAGCCGAATGGAGATAGATTGGCACGAGGAGTCTCGAATTGCCAACCGATGTGCGGATGGGGAAGCCTGTTCGGATGACCAGCACCAGGCAAATAGACGCTCGGTCTTGACGCTACTTATTCATGAAGAAGATATCGAGAAGCTGCCAAAAGGCTGGAATAAGAAAAAAATGAGTTTCCAAAAGTTATTGGAAAAGTAGGAGGGGAGGAGTGTTGTGTGAATTGTCGACAGACCACAGGGGGTTGTGTAGAAGCAAGAGCCGAGATACAAGAAACGAGACTTTTATTAGTGTTGATTCAAGTTTCGTTTGTTCTACGAATTCCCACTTCTTCATTCTTCAATCAACGTTCGGCATTAGGGAGAAGCAAGGCGAATTGAATCCTGCTCCTTAGGCACAATTTTTATATCAACAGAACTGAGTCTAATCTCTTGTTTCTTGCATCTTGTCTCTAGATTACTTGGTACTTAGCCAAAGGCAGGATTTTTATAATTCTATTTCAAGAAATACTTGTCCAACTTTTGTATTAAATTTTTTCATTGACAACTCCTTTTTTACTTTATGATTTCATTTGATTCATAAACCGCTAACAAGTTGGATTTAAATCATCAAAAAAAGGTGAATCCAAAG
>JBILBQ010000124.1:0-6543 GCA_044353615.1 Algoriphagus sp.
ATAAAGCCACTCAAAAAGGCATCTCCGGCTCCGATGGAGTCTTGCAAGGCTACTTTATAACCTGGGTGCTCCACAATAGCTCCTTTTTGGTAAATGGCAGCACCTTTTGATCCTCGGGTGATGCAGATGATGGAAATAGGGAAGTGCTGATCCAAGTGCCCACAGAGGCCAGGAATCGTGGCTTCTGTGCCAAAGTGTTCTGCAAATACCTCCAATTCCTCCTCGTTGATTTTAAGAATATCGGTGTAGCCAAGTAGCGTTTCGATCACATCAAAGGAATAGTGGGGTGGTCGGAGGTTGGCATCGAAGATCCGTAGGGTAGGGTGGCGCAGGAGCTTGAGCAGGGTAGCCAAACTCTCGGTGTGGCGTGCACCCAGCGTCCCGAATAAAAAGGCATCTGCTTCTTCCACGATTCGATCTTGCTCTGGCGTCCATTCCAAAAAATCCCAAGCCACGGGCTTCACAATGTCGTAGCGCATGTTTTCGGGATCGCGTGTATCGACAATCACCTGGGAAGTGGGGTGCTGCTCAGGGACCTGCACCAGATCCAAAGGAAGGTTGAAAGAACGGAGGAAGTCGAGCAACTTTTCCCCGTCGGCATCTTTTCCTACTGCAGAGATCAATCGCGTTGGGAGGCCCAACTGGTGGAGGTGAAGGGCAACATTCATGGGAGCACCACCGGGTACAGCGCCGGTGGGAAGGCAATCCCAAAGCATTTCTCCGAAGAGAACGACAGTATCAGACATGATTAATTTTGTAAGGCTTTTTGAATTTCTTCGAGGGATCTACCCTTCGTTTCAGGCATCGCAAATCGTACCCAAGCCAATTGCACCACCATCATTAGGCAGAAAAAGGCGAAGATGTAGCCGGGGCCAAACTGGTTGGCAAAGAAAGGAAATACGTTCGCAATCACAGCTGCAAAGATCCAATGGGTAAAGGAACCGAGGGATTGACCGTATGCTCGGAGTTCGTTCGGGAACATTTCAGAGATAAACACCCAAATCACCGATCCCTGACCCACGGCATGTGAGGCAATAAATCCAAATACGAAGATGGGCAACCAGAAACTCGGAATACCTGGGCCGAGAAAATTGTAAGCCATCAGGGTGAGGGAGATGATGTAGCCGAAGGAACCGATGTACATCAATTTTTTGCGACCGATTCGGTCAATGAGGTAAAGTCCAAAGAAGGTAGCAAAGAGGTTGACCAGTCCGATGCCGATGGTGGAGATCAAGGCATTTTCGGTGGAAATCCCCGCCATTTCAAATACGCGCGGGGCAAAATAGATGATCGCATTGATGCCCGACACCTGGTTGAAAAAGGCAATGGCGATGGCCAATAACGTACAGGACAAGTACTGTGGGCGAAATAGTACGCCAAATCCTGTTGCTTCTTTGGTGGTGGAAGACTGGCTTTCGGCAATCGCCAAGCGGAGTGTTTCTTCCACGCCTTCTGGGTCGGTGCGGGTGAGAATGGCTCGAGCTTTGGTCAGGTCATTGAACTTGGTAATCAACCAGCGAGGGCTTTCGGGAATTTTTACTATTAATACTGTGTACAGGATAGCGGGTATAGCTTCCACGCCCAGCATCCATCTCCAGTCATCTGGGATGCCTGCAGTACCGATCCAGTAGTTGGATACGTAGGCCATCACGATGCCAAAGACAATGTTGAATTGGTAGAGGGCCACGAGAAGTCCTCGGCTTTTGGCAGGGGCGATCTCCGAAATGTACATGGGCGCCACTACCGAGGAGGCACCGACACCTAGACCTCCCAAAAAGCGGAAGAAGGTAAAGGAAGTTACATCCCAAGCGATGCCGGAGCCTACGGCAGAGATAAAGTAGAAGAGACCGATCCAGAGTAAACTCTTTTTTCGCCCCATGCGGTCTGCAGGGATGCCTCCAAGCAAAGCGCCAATCACTGTGCCATAGAGTGCGGATGCAATGGCGAGGCCGTGCACCCAGTCGTTTAATTTCCAAACCTCCTGGATGGCTCGCTCTGCGCCGGAAATCACGGCGGTGTCAAACCCAAACAAAAAGCCGCCTAGGGCAGCCGTGAGGGAGATAAAAAAGGCATAGGTTTTTGGAGACATAAGGGGAGCTGGGTTATTGAATCCACTAAACTAAGGAGAAGGACTAGATTTCAAAATAGGAAGCGGGATTTCTACTTCTTTTAAGCCATGGAAAATCTAGGATCAAGAATTTTAACTTGGGATTTTCGCCAAATAAAATTTTGTATTCCCAAACCAAACAAGGAGCGCTACGGCTAGTTTTTTCTATATTCGCAAACCGAAAAGATGTAGAATTCGTAGGTATACTGCGCTTTTCTCCAGAATTGAACCCAAAACCATGACTTTACCAACTGACAAATACCAGCCCAAGCACCACATCCGCATTGTCACGGCGGCCTCCCTATTTGATGGGCACGATGCTGCGATCAACATCATGCGGCGCATCATCCAGGCTACCGGCTGCGAGGTCATTCACCTAGGACACAACCGTTCTGTGCAAGAGATCGTCGACTGTGCCATCCAAGAGGATGTGCAGGCTATCGCGATTACGTCCTACCAGGGCGGACACGTGGAATTTTTTAAGTACATGTACGACCTCCTTCAGGAAAAAGGAGCTGGCCATGTCAAAATCTTTGGTGGAGGAGGAGGAACCATCCTGCCGGAAGAAATTCAAGTTCTCCAAGATTATGGCATCACCAAAATCTATTCCCCCGACGATGGACGTGCCATGGGATTGCAGGGCATGATCAACCACCTGGTGGAGGCCTGCGATTTTCCATTAGGAGGTGACGTTGATGTAGCAGGGGAACTTGGGGTACAGGAAATAGGACAGGTAGCACGTTTAATCTCTGCCTTTGAAAACTTCCCTGAGCGCTCGGCTGCCCTTCTTGAACAAGTGAGAAAAGCCAGTCAACAGGCTGTTGTGCCCGTGCTGGGTATCACGGGAACTGGAGGAGCAGGAAAATCCTCCCTGGTCGACGAATTGGTGCGTCGATTTTTGATGGACTTTGAAGACAAACGAGTTGCCATCATCTCCGTAGATCCCTCCAAACGTAAGACGGGCGGAGCGCTACTCGGTGACCGCATCCGCATGAATGCCATCCACCATCCCCGCGTATTTATGCGCTCCCTGGCCACACGACAATCTAACCTTGCGCTGTCCAAGTACGTGCAGGATGCTGTGGATACCGTGAAGGCGGCAGGATTTGACCTCGTCATCCTAGAAACCTCCGGCATCGGACAATCCGATACGGAGATCATCGAGCATTCAGACTTATCCCTTTACGTGATGACGCCGGAGTATGGGGCAGCCTCTCAGTTGGAGAAAATCGACATGCTCGACTTTGCAGACCTGATCGCCCTCAACAAGTTTGACAAGCGTGGCGCCCTCGATGCGCTTCGTGACGTGCGCAAGCAGTACAAGCGCAACCACAACCTCTGGGAAACGGAGGATGAGGAACTTCCTGTAGTGGGTACCATGGCTTCCCAATTCAACGATCCGGGCATGAATCGCCTTTATACGCTCGTGGTAGCAGGGCTTGCCGACAAATTTGAACATTGGAAAAGCAACTTTCAGGGTGTCCTAGGTACCTCTGAAAAAGTATACATCATCCCCCCTGCGCGTACCCGTTACCTGAGTGAGATCACCGAAGTGAACCGAAAGTATGACACTTGGGTGGAGGAGCAGCAAGAGGTAGCGCAGCAGTTGTATTCCATCCAAAAGTCCATGGATGTCATTCCGACCGCAGTGGTGGCGGACAAGGATCGTCTCCTCAAAGAACTTCAGGAAGTCTATGCGCAAGTAGCCTTGCACCTGGATCCCAAAAACAAGAAATGGCTGGAAGAATGGCCGACTGAAGCAGCAAAGTACCGAGGTGAGCACTATACGTACCTCGTTCGCGGCAAGGAAATCCAAGTAAAAACCTACCATACTTCCCTCACGGGTTCCCGCATCTCCAAAGTAGCCCTGCCAACCTACCAGGCTTGGGGAGAGCTGCTGAAGTGGGGGCTCCGCGAAAATCTGCCAGGCAAATTCCCCTACACCGCTGGGGTATTTCCCTTCAAGCGGGAAGGAGAGGATCCTACCCGCATGTTTGCCGGAGAGGGGGGGCCTGAGCGCACCAACAAGCGCTTCCACTACCTCTCTAAAGGTATGCCGGCCAAGCGCCTTTCTACCGCTTTTGACTCGGTGACCCTCTACGGGGAAGACCCGGACTATCGCCCAGATATCTACGGGAAGATCGGAAATGCAGGGGTGAATATTTGTTGCCTCGATGATGCAAAAAAGCTCTATTCAGGTTTCAATCTCATTCACCCGATGACCTCCGTGTCCATGACCATCAATGGTCCCGCGGCCACCATGACGGCCTTTTTCATGAATGCCGCGATCGATCAGCAGTGCGAAGTGTATATCCGAGAAAATGGTTTGGAAAAGCAGGTCAATGCCCAAATCGATGCAATCTATGCTAAAAAGGGATTGCCGCGGCCCCGCTACAGCGGTTCGCTGCCCGAAGGCAACGATGGGCTAGGGTTGATGCTACTCGGGGTCACAGGAGATCAGGTGCTACCGCAAGAAGTATACGCACAGATCAAGGCCGATACCCTTTCCAAGGTACGGGGTACCGTTCAGGCAGATATTTTGAAAGAAGATCAGGCCCAAAATACCTGCATCTTTTCTACCGAGTTTTCACTGCGCCTGATGGGTGATGTGCAGCAATACTTTATTGATCAGCAGGTTCGCAACTTTTACTCCGTCTCCATCTCGGGCTACCACATTGCCGAGGCGGGTGCCAACCCAATTACGCAGTTGGCCTTGACCCTCTCCAATGGGTTTACCTACTTGGAGTACTACCTCTCCCGAGGAATGGACATCAACGCCTTTGCGCCCAACCTTTCCTTCTTTTTCTCCAACGGAATCGATCCAGAGTATGCGGTGATCGGTAGAGTAGCCCGTCGAATCTGGGCCAAGGCACTGAAGCTGAAGTATGGAGCCAACGAGCGCGCGCAGCAGCTCAAGTACCATATCCAGACTTCCGGCCGCTCCTTACATGCTCAGGAGATTGATTTTAATGACATTCGTACCACGCTACAGGCTTTGTATGCGATCTATGACAACTGTAATTCCCTACACACGAATGCTTATGATGAGGCCATTACTACCCCTACCGAAGGGTCTGTGCGGCGTGCGATGGCCATTCAGTTGATCATCAACAAGGAGTTGGGCCTTGCCAAAAACGAAAATCCGCTTCAAGGAGCATTTATCATTGAGGAGCTCACCGACTTGGTGGAGGAGGCCGTATACCGTGAATTTGACTCCATTACCGAGCGGGGTGGCGTCCTCGGTGCGATGGAAACCATGTACCAGCGAGGCAAGATCCAGGAGGAAAGTTTGCACTACGAAATGCTCAAGCATACCGGGGAGTTCCCGATCATTGGAGTGAATACCTTTTTGTCCAGCGAAGGGTCACCGACCTTGATTCCGGGAGAGGTAATTCGTGCCACTTCCGAGGAGAAGGAAGGACAGATTCAAACCTTAACGCAACTCCATCGCGCTGCTGCCGATCAGCTCAGCGAACAACTGAAAAAGGTGAAAAAAGCAGCAGTTTCGAATGAAAATGTGTTTGAATGCTTGATGGAAGCCTCAAAATTCTGTTCTTTGGGGCAGCTAACCCTCGCCCTCTATGAGGTGGGCGGGCAGTACAGACGAAATATGTAATCCCTTAATTATTCTATAAATCAAATTTCCCATGGCAAATACCCGAAGCGTAACCGTTCGCATGACCTCGGATCTGACCTATGCTGCACAGAATCCCCAAGGCCATACCGTACACATCGACATGAACGATCCTGAGTTGAAGCAGGGGCAATCGCCGATGGAGTTGCTGCTTTCCGCATTAGGAGGCTGTGCTTCTGTGGATGCGGTGTTGATGATGAAAAAGAAAAAACGGGAGCTCCTCGATTTTTTTGTGGAGGTCGAAGGCCTTCGCAACGATGGGGTGCCGGGGTATTATACCGATATAACACTTCATTTTGTCTTGGTGTCCCCAGATGCAACTGTGGAGGAGTTTGAAAAAGTGGTGGCCTTGTCCGTAGAGAAATACTGCTCCGTGGCCTCCTCCTTGTCCTCCAAAATCAGTTTCACCTCCGAAGTAAGACATTCGTCATGAGAGTGGTCAAGGAAGTGACTTTAGGAGAGATTCGGGTGAGTATCTTTTCCTGGAACTCCAAGTACATCTTCAAATACGAGTTGGGGCCCATGGAGCAGACCTTCAAGGTCAGCGAAACGGATATCTTGGAAGAGTCTGAGTTAGCAGGCTTTTTGGAGAGAGAGTTTTTAGAAGAAGTGAACCAACGGTTTAAAGAAATGGGGGAATCGCTTCTTAGGAAACTTAGGTAATGGTCAAAAGTTGATAAACCACGGTCCACAGGCTGTCCACAGACGACAGCCCATTGAAATGAACTTCAAGCCTGATATTCATTGGTCTGGACTAATTAAATCAGCATAATTTTTCTGGAATTAACCGCGGCGGAGCGTG
>JBILBQ010000125.1:0-6531 GCA_044353615.1 Algoriphagus sp.
TTTCCTTTGGTGATTTCGTACATGATTTCGGTCAACTTGGAGCTTACCCTTTATTCGCTGTTGCCGTTACCGATACTTTCTTTGAGTATTTATTATGTGAATAATCAAATTAACCTGCGTTCTGAAAAAATTCAACAGAGCCTTTCACAGCTCAGCACCTTCGTACAAGAAGCATTCTCAGGGATTCGGGTATTGAAGGCTTTTGTTCGAGAGCAGGATTCTGCCGATGAGTTTAACAAAGCAAGTGAGGATTACAAGCACCAATCCATTGAATTGACGCGTGTCAATGCCTTATTTTTCCCATTGATTATGGCCTTGGTTGGGATATCTACCATCATCACGGTATATGTAGGAGGCATGATGGTCATTCAAGGGGAGATTGGCTATGGGGTTATTGCCGAATTTATCCTCTATGTCAATATTTTGACTTGGCCGGTGGCTTCGCTAGGCTGGGTGACCAGCATTGTGCAGCGTGCGGAGGTGTCCCAACGACGAATCAATGAATTGTTGGATCAGAAAACGGATTTGGTATCTGTAAAGAACCTAGAAGCCACACTTGAAGGTGCGCTTCAGGTGAATCACCTTTCCTTTGTTTATCCAGATTCTGGAATCAAGGCTTTGCAGGATGTTTCCTTTTCCATTGAAGCTGGGCAGACCTTGGGGATTATTGGCACCACAGGTTCGGGCAAATCTACGCTTGCCAACTTGCTGATGCGGATGTATGATTCTACTTCCGGAGAGATACTTGTAGACAACAGACCCATACAGGACTATGCATTGGCTAGCCTTCGCAGCCAGATAGGTGTGGTTCCGCAAGATGTTTTTCTTTTTTCTGATACCATTGCCAACAACATTTCCTTTGGAATAGACAATCCAGATTTAGCGCTAGTGACCCAGGCAGCTAAAGATGCAGACGTTTACCAAAACATTTTAGACTTTCCCAAGGGCTTTGATACCCTTCTGGGTGAACGAGGGATTACGCTTTCTGGAGGACAAAAGCAGCGGGTTTCTATTGCAAGGGCAATAGCAAAAGAACCAAAGATTTTGATTTTGGACGACTGTTTGTCTGCCGTTGACACCAAGACGGAGAATGCGATATTGAATTCGCTCAAGAAGATCATGGAAAATCGTACCTCCATCATCATCTCCCACCGGGTGTCGTCTGCCAAGCTAGCAGATCAAATTATCGTATTGGATGAGGGACGAATTGTAGAGCGTGGAGATCATGCTTCCTTAATGTCCCAAAAGGGAGTTTATGCTGCGCTCTTTGAAAAGCAAACGCAAGGCGGAGAATCCGTTGAAGTTGGCTTAAGCTAATTTGGATTCCTATTCTCCTTAATTTATCCCTGCTATTCCTTCTAGCGGAAACCTCCAGCATAAAGTAGATTGCAAAAAAAACCTCGTCAAAAGCGAGGTTTTAGTTTTTATTTTTCTTTCAAGGCATCGCAGCGATCGTAGCTGGGGTCGATGTCAATGAAAATATCTTCTTTGGCAGTGACAAACCATTTGCTAAGCACCTCATCCTCTTTTCTTCGTAGGGTGGCGGCCTTCAATTTCTCATAATCATCTTCCAGGTTTGCCTTGTGTGCAGGGTATCTTGCTTTGTAGAAAAGAATACGAACCTTGGTGCCTTCTCTAGGATCTTCAAAACGAATTGGAGGGGTGATGTCCCCAACCTTCATGGTATCGATCGTAAAATAGAGCACAGGGTCTTCTAAGGTGCGCAACGATAGTCTGTTTGAAGTAGTGGCTGGATCGGTAAAAAAACCACCTGCATCCGAAGTTGTTCTATCCTGGGAATATTCTTTTGCTGCTTTAGCAAAATCAATTTTACCAGCTAAAACTTCCTTCTTTAGGCTGTCTAAATAGCGTTCAGCTTTTACAATATCCTCCTCGGAGGCTTTTGGGATTCTTAGAATGTGCCTCGTATTGAAAGTTGAACCTTTATTTTCTAGGAGTTGGATCATGTGAAACCCAAATTGGGTTTCAATAGGGTCTGAAATTTCACCTTGTCTGAGTCCCAATGCGGTGGCCTCGTATTCTGGAGCTAGCTCACCTCTTCTAAAAAATCCTAAATCCCCTCCTTGCGCTCCTGATCCAGGATCTTCCGAATAGGCTTTGGCTAATTCCGCAAAAGTAGACTTCCCACTTGCTATAGCTTCCTTAAACTGTTTCAGCTGCGCAATAATCTCTTCTCTAACCTTCGGATTGGTTTCGGGCTTTCTGACGATTTGGCCTACTGTCGCCTCAGAAGTAAATAAGGGTAGTGAATCTTTAGGAATGTTGAGGTAGAAAGCACGCACCTCGGCTGGGGAAACGGTGATGCCATCCGTGATGGTTTTCCGCATCTTACGAACGATAAGTTGTTCTCTCATCACTTCTTCCAACTCAGCCTTCAACTGTTCGGCAGTCTTTCCATACATTTCTGCTAGCATCGCTTCATCTCCGCCGAATTGTTGCATGACCATGGCAAATCTGTTGTTGGCTTCCAGGAGCACCTCACCATCGGTGACGATAACGGAGTCCACCACCGCTTTGGCTACCATAAGTTTATTGATCAGCAAGCTTTCGAATACGGAACATCGGGTAGGCGCTTCAATGCCCTGCTCAGCTTGGGAGATTGCTTCTAGGTAGGACTTTTGAACTTCTGATTCCAGAAGAATATTGTTGTCTACTTTCGCAACGATTTTATCTACCACTTGTCCAGTGGCAGTTTCTTGGGCTTGAGCTTGTCCCAAGATCCAAAATGCAAGTAGGCTCGGAATAAGTCGGTTTAGCAATTTCATAGGTTTTTTCTTTTTCGGGATAACCGAATGTGAGGAATTAATTAGTCAAAGCCTCAAAGGTTTTTTCTTTAACCCCAGCATTAATTTGAATGGGATATTTTTCTTTTAATCTTTTGGTAAGCGCCTGATCGAGAAATTCTTGGTAATCTCGAATGATAAGACCACGAGCCTCTTCAAATTTCCTCGGCCCTGGTGGATATACTTTGCCAACGACCAACACGTAAGAAGTTCCTTCGATCACCAACTCTTGGTAAGGGGTGTTCAAATCTACTTTCGAAAGGATGGGATGCGCTTCGTACTCAAAAGTTCCAGACTCTGTAGCATAGGCATCGGGGTAATTGCTCCGGTAATCTGCCTCAAATGCAGCAAAACTGTCTGTATCAAATCCCTTGTTTTGAAGGAATTTACGAGCATTTTCGAGTTTAGACGCATCATTTACCTTGGTCAAATATGCCTGAACTCTACCTTTCCACTGGTATTTTTGAGTATTTTTTTCAAAGAACGCCTGTTGACCTAGTGAGTCATTCAAGCCTTTCTGCCATACTTCTTGGTTGGTCAATGAGAAGAGCAAAATACCATCACGATATTCCTTCAGCAGCATTTGGTAGGCTTTGTTGTTTTTTTCCAAATCTACTTCTTCCGTTTTTGCCAAGGTTGCCTCTGTGAATTTATCCAGCCAGAGTTCAAAGAAAGTCCCAATACCTTTTTGAGTCATCTCTTTGGTTTGCATAAAATTCACCAAATCCCCCGCGGTGTAGGATGAGGTATTCACCTTAAATAGTTCAGTGCCACCAAGTTTTTTTTCTTGAATGGCAGCGCCAAAGGATAGTATATCTGTTGCAGACACTGCGCCAGCTACTGTTGAAATCCCCAATTCATTTTCTTGGAAACCAAACCGTGATTTTTGAATTGCCACCACTTGGGATTGAATCATTCCGGTTTTGGAATTGCGTAAAATTTTTGATCGAATGCTTTGTTCCACCTCCTCATAGGGCTGTAGTCCTCTTTTTCCTTCGAGCCGAAGGATATGGTACCCATAGGCGGTTTTGATGGGTGGAGAAACTTCCCCTATTTCTGTCAAGGAGAATCCAGCCACTTCAAATTCAGGGATCATCGTGCCCACCCCAAACCAAGGCAATACTCCCCCGGCAGACTTTGTGCCGAAATCCTCCGAGTAAGTTTGTACGATCTCTTCCCAAATCGTGCTTTCCTTTTGAATTTCTGCATAGATATCAGAAATTTTTCTTCGCGCATTTTCTTCCTGGCTTGGATTTTCTGAATCAAATCGCACCAATATATGCGATACTTGAACTTCTCCTGGGTTGGCTTGACGGCCACTCACTTGAATGATATGGTAGCCAAAGTCTGTCAAAATAGGATCTGAGATACTGCCAACAGGAAGTGTGTAAGCTGCTTCTTCAAATTGCTGAACCATCTGAAGTCCAGTAAAATAGCCTAAATCACCTTTATTCACTTTGGCCGAAGGATCATCCGAATAGTTAGCTGCCAATGCACTAAAGTCACCTCCATTTTCCAGTTCAGCCTTAACTTTCAAGGCCAATTGGAGTACGGCAATGCTGTCTTCTTTTTTAGGATTTGGAGGGAACTGAAACAAAATGTGTTTTGCCCTGACAATTTCTTGGAGGCGTGCATACACTTTTTTTACTTCCCCTTCTTCGATTGAATTTTTGATTAAGTAAGGAGCAATTAACGACTCCTTGATGGAGGAAAATTCAAGATTAAACTCCTCCAACTGGTCTAGCTTAATGGATTCAGCCTCGATGACCTTTAGCTTGTAGTTCAAAAATGATTCAAAATTCTCTTCGAACTCTTTTCTTGTCAAGGAATTGGCTGGACTCTCGCTCTCCCTTTCTTTAGCCATCAGTTGCAAAAATTCTTCTTTGTCAACTGAAATAGTACCAACGACTACCAAAACCTCCTTCTTTTCTTGAGCTACAGCCAAGAAAGGAGAAGCGCTGATTGACAGTATAAGTGTTAGGATTGCCGAGAGGGCTCTTTTATTCATCGAAAGGAAGACCAAAGTAAAGTTCAAAGATACAAAAATTATAAAGATAAAATGCGGGGAATCATTC
Source organism: Algoriphagus sp. (assembly GCA_044353615.1). Taxonomy (GTDB): domain Bacteria; phylum Bacteroidota; class Bacteroidia; order Cytophagales; family Cyclobacteriaceae; genus Algoriphagus. The sequence continues at coordinate 4,880 of JBILBQ010000125.1, forward strand.
CACCTGATTAGGGTTCAAACGTGGAAGGGAATTTTTTAATTAGCCTACAGGTATTTTTTCCGTTTTTGGATTCAAATTCAATTTCATCCATGATTTTTTTCACTAACAATATCCCGATGCCACCTTTTCGTTTCTCTTCAATTACTTTTTTGAGATCTGGGACTTCGTATTCGAGCAAGTTGAATGCGTCCCCTTTGTCAGTAATTTCTATAGCTAACTTTTTTTCCAATTCCTTAACTTCCAAATAAATCACTGCTTTGGGGTTGGAGGCATGCGAGTGGATGATCAGATTGGTACACACCTCCTCAACAGCCAAAGTAACCTGATGTCTGTCCACTTCCGAAAAGCCATAGGCTTCCAAGCTTCGCTGTAAAAAACTACGCAGCTCCACCAAGGCAGATGTACAACAGGATAATTTTAGTTTAGGACTCATTCCCAAGGGTGATTGCAGTGGATTTGTCAGGGGCTATCTTAATCAACCGATCTAGACCAAGAATTTTAAAAACTTCACTCACTTGTTCATTCAGACCAAAAATCGCAAATCGAATTCCTTGTTCTGAAAAATCATCCAAATAAGACATGAAAACACCTAAGCCTGCAGAAGAAATATAGGCCAATTGACTCCCATCAATCAAAAGAAAAGTGGCGCCTTGTTGTAAGATTTCCTGCATGGATTGATCCAATAAAACAGAATTGCTCGCGTCAACCTCTCCGATCAAGCGTATAATGTCTCTGTTTTCTTCCTTTATTCTTTCTAGCTGTAGCATGCTTCGCGTATTAAATCAGTTTACTTGAATTTGACTACCAACAAGGAATAATCATCGTCAATCATTCCATCCCCACCCACAAATTGATGGAGTGAATCAATGATTTCCTGCTGTAAGTGAATTGGTGATTTTTGATGATGTTCTTCTACTATTTTTTTAATTCGGTCGTAGCCAAACTGTTCTCCTGTCTCTTTTCTACCTTCTAGTATCCCATCGGTAAGGAGAACTAAAATATCTCCCGAACTGTAATCAAATGTTTTTTCCTGTACGTGGTTTTTATAGGTTGGGTTTCTTACAATCCCCAAACCAAGGCCTTCTACAGAAATAAACTCAGCAGCTTTCTCAGTGGCCTTGTACCACAAGGTAGGAATATGCCCTGCTCGCGCGTGGCAAAAAGTGTGGGTTACGGTATCAATTTCAAAGATAGATGCTGTTATAAAGTGGTTTCGCTCCAAGCATTTACTCAGGGCAGCATTTGCTTTAGTCATAAACTCAGCTGGATGAATTCCAAGTTGAATTAAGCTTTGGAATACCCCTTTCATTTGTGCCATGTGAAAAGCTGCTGAGGTGCCTTTCCCCGACACATCCCCCATGATCAGCACAAAATGATTTTCATCCACTTGGTAGGTGTCGTAATAATCCCCCCCAACTTCATCGGCAGTGTTGGAATAGGCACAGATATCGAAGGAGTCTGGATGGTCTAGATGTAGAGGTAAAAGCGCTTTTTGAACCCGCTGAGCAATTTTCAGTTCCTCTTGGTACCGCTCATTTTCGATGGCTTGATTGAGTAATCGGTGGTTTTCAACCGAGATGCAGGCCTGTCTTGCAAAGGTGCCAATGATGCTGATCATTTCCTTGTTGAACCCCTCCTTGACCTCTTTGATC
>JBILBQ010000126.1:0-6395 GCA_044353615.1 Algoriphagus sp.
TACTTCAGAAAAAATAGCCTTAACCACATTGATACCCTTTATTTCAGAACTTAAAGCAAGGAACGAAACCTTATTTTACTATGGGGTAGTTTGTCTTGTTTTGGCCCTCCTATTTTTTGTATTATCCAAAACCACGACCACCCAGGTCTACGGCGTCAATGCTTGGCTCAAACCGTTCAAGTTTGCGCTATCCACTTTCTTTTTTGCCTGGGCCATGGGTTGGTACTGCTACTATTTGCCTGATTTCAATGCGCAGCTATTCAATTGGTCGGTCATCCTACTGTTAGGTTTTGAGATTGTCTACATCGCCCTCATGGCTGGAAAAGGGGAGCTTTCACATTACAATACGAGTTCGCCCCTTTATGCAAGCCTGTTTTCGATGATGGCCTTGGCGGCTACCCTGGTCACCCTATATACCGCCTATGTTGCCTACCAGTTTTTTACACATTCCTTTCCTCAGCTTCCCACCTACTACCTCTGGGCCATCCGCTTAAGCCTCCTGATTTTTGTGGTATTTTCCTTTGAAGGCTTTGCCATGGGTTCCCGGATGAGCCATAGCATCGGTGCCCTCAATGACAATTCGAATCTTTGGATCTTGGGATGGAGCAAAACAGTAGGAGACCTTCGTGTGTCCCATTTTATTGGAATGCATGCACTGCAAGTACTTCCTATCCTCTCCTTCTATCTGATCAAAAACACCAAGGGCACCATTGCCGTCGCTGTTCTCTATGGACTCTTGGCCCTCGTCACACTCGGTCAAGCACTGCAAGGAAAACCCTTCCTTCGAGGCAGTTCAACAAAGACTGGTATTCAAAATTAAGACAAGGAAAAAGGGATAATGATCTCCAGAAAAAGTCAACTGATTCTGAGATTTTATTTATTCTCAAAGGTCATACTCCTAAACCATAATCAAGGACTAGCGGTCCCGATGACAATCCTTTCTTCCTCGATTCAAGCTGCTTAGTGTTCCAAGAAAACCTCAAACTAGGATTTGGATTAATCCAAAAGGAATCTTTTTATCGATTTTAGTTTAAATTTGACTGCAACACTACTTTGCAATCTGCTACTTTATTTTTATGAATAAGGATTTAATTCTACGAGAAAAGTTAGCCCTACAGCGCACCATACTCGCCAATCAGTCTACCTTTCTTTCCTTTATCCGAACATCCATGTATTTTCTGGTGGCTGGAATTAGTATAAATAACCTAACTGCTATTCCAAACAAAGAAGTCGTTGAACTACTTTTGATCGGAGTGGCGGTAGTGGTCTTTGGCATCGGCATTATTAATTTTCTTTCTAATTCAAGGAAAATCAAGGAAAGTGAAAAACACATTGGTGATTTTAAAGACGAATATTTGAAGTAGTGCATTTAGTTCCACACACAAATTTCAAGCGCTACAAGGCAAGCCGTTTTTTGCAGCTGGCCCAGAAAAAACGGGGTTGAAAAAGTAAACGAGTAGCTTTTAGTTAAGAAAAAAGAAAACTGAAAATCTTCTCACCTCCGTGCAACCTTCACTTAGTCAGGTGCATCTTCCTTTTTGATAGCTAAACCAGCAATCGTAAGGGGAAATCCAAGTAGGCTATGGCCTAAAATAGTCCCAAATCGATAAATGGGCACAAACTCCACTAAATCAAATTGACCATGACAAAATTTTTTTCACCACTGCCCGGTTTTACTTTTCTTTCCATTTTAATCTTCTGCCTTGCTTGCAGCGAAACTAAAAAACCGGATGCGCCCCAAGAAATGGCACATCCCAAACTTATCAAAACCATTGGCGCACCAAATTATGGAAGTGTCAAATGTGGCCTGCAAGACAAATCCGGCAACCTTTGGTTTGGAACCACAGAAAATGGGCTTTACAAGTACGACGGCAAATCGTTTCAGCAGCTATTACTAGCCGATGGATTAATCAGCAATTCCATTTCTAGCCTGCTCGAAGATTCAACGGGAAAAATTTGGATAGGTACAGACAAAGGGCTTTGCCTGTACGATGGCAATTCCATTACACATATTGAAATTCCTTTACCAAAAAACCTACCTCCCAATACCAACAAACTCTACCGCAATTCACAGCTGATTTTCAGCATGGTACAAGCGAAAAATGGGGTACTTTGGATCGCAACCATCAATGGAGTCTTCACCTACGATGGAACATCCTTTAGTCCATTTCAAATAAAAGCGAACTCAGGTGGTTTCCTCAGTACAAATCACAACGTAGAAAAGATTTTAGAAGATAGTGAGGAGAACTTTTGGTTTGGAGGAAGAGGGAATGTAGGGGTGTACCGATACGATGGTGAATATGTAACCCAACTTGAGCTAGAAGTCTTGTATCAAGATGGACCCACACCCAAACCTACCGATTGGGCATGGCCGCAACTCCAAGACAAAGATGGAAATATTTGGTTTAGCAATTGGGGCGGGGCTTACCGCTACGATGGCAAATCTTTTAAAAGTTTCACAAACAAGGATGGCCTAAAAGGCGGAGTTGGTCATATACTAGAAGACAAAGAAGGCAACCTTTGGTTTGGTGGGGATGCAGGCGCTGGCCTTAGCCTGTACGACGGCACCACTTTTACGCTTTTTACAAAAGAAGATGGCTTGATTCACAACAGTATTTGGTCCATTCTGGAAGACAAGGCTGGAAATCTATGGATAGGCACCCGAGAGACAGGGCTATCGAGGTACGATGGAAAAACATTCCAAACCTATTCCGAATACAAGCAAGCATCACCAAAAAACTAAAAGGAGATAATATCAAATGAAAGTATCAATGTTGCCTCCATATGATATGCTTTTACCCAGCTCACTAAATTGATCCTCAAACTCTATTTTCTTTGATTTAGTATTAAGAAGGAGGATAATCAAGGATCAATTCCAGAAGCAAGAAAGGATATTGCCAAGATTTTTTAAATTTCATTTACCAGATTACCAAAATTTGGTAACTTGAACAAAAGTAAAAAACCATGGGCAGAAATACATCCATATCCTTAGGGGATCATTTCGAAAATTTCATTGAATCGACCGTTTCAAATGGGCGTTTCAACAACGCCAGTGAGGTAGTTCGCGCCGGACTTCGCCTTTTGGAAGAAGAAGAAAATCGAATTCAAATTTTACGAAAAGCAATCCAAGAAGGTATCGAAAGCGGTCGAGCAGATAATTTCGATCCAAAACGCCATTTGGAAACCCTAAAGTCTACCCCTAGCAATGGCTAAGGTACACTTCACAAACAAAGCCATTGAAGATCTAGAAGCGATTTGGAAGTATACCGTTAAAACCTGGTCCGAGAATCAAGCGGAAATTTACTACGGGTTACTGATCGATTCTTGTCAAAAATTAGCCGCCGAACCAACGCTTGGTAAATCGTATGAAGTACTTGAAAAGGATGTCCTTGGGTTTAAAACTGGACAACACCTCATTTTTTACCGGACAATCGCAGCCCAAGAAATTGAAGTCATTCGAATTTTACACGGAATGATGGATTTGAAAAATCAGCTGTGATCAAGCTGGACACAAACCGAGACCTAGCCCAACAATAATCATTGTAGAAATCGATTTTTTTTCAGCACTGAACCCAGGTGTTTTTTAGCCAAAAAGTAAAATTATAAAGCACTTTTCTTGAGAAATTTCTTCCCCTTTTCCCCAAGCCCTTCCGGGCATTTTTTCTACCTTTGTACCTTCTTCGACTTTACCTGATTTTTCAATCCCATGGCACTCAAAAAAATACAATCTGCCCTTATTTCGGTCTATTACAAAGACAAGCTTGAACCCATCATTGCTTTGCTAAAGCAGCATGGCGTCACCATCTATTCTACTGGCGGCACCCAGGAATTTATTGAGGGCCAAGGAGCTACGGTAGTTCCAGTCGAAGAGCTCACCAGCTACCCTTCCATCTTTGGAGGAAGAGTAAAAACCCTACATCCCAAGGTTTTTGGAGGCATCCTCCAGCGCAGAGATCACGAGGGCGATATCGCTCAAGCTGCCACCTACGACATTCCGGCCATTGACCTCGTGATTGTGGACTTGTATCCCTTTGAAGAAACAGTTGCCTCTGGAGCATCTGAAGCAGATATCATCGAGAAAATAGACATCGGCGGCATCTCCTTGATCCGCGCTGCAGCCAAGAATTTCAAGGACGTGACCATCATCGCCTCCAAAAATCAATACGAAGAATTGGCTGCCAAACTGCAAGCTCAAAACGGTGCCACCACCTTGGAGGATAGACGCTATTTTGCAGCACAAGCCTTCCAAGTATCCTCCAACTACGATACGCACATTTTCAACTACTTCAACCGTGCAGAAAATATCCCTGCACTGAAGATTTCAGAGACCGAGGCCAAAGCCCTTCGCTACGGAGAAAATCCACACCAGTCCGCCCATTTTTACGGAAAACTGGAAGACCTTTTTGCGCAGCTCCATGGCAAGGAAATGTCCTACAATAACCTAGTGGACATCGATGCGGCGGTACACCTGATCGCTGAATTTCCAGACCAAACGGCCTTCGCCATCCTCAAACACACCAACGCCTGCGGATGTGCTACCGGCGCTACGGTAAAGGAAGCCTACCAAAAGGCTTTCGCAGCGGATACCACTTCCGCTTTTGGAGGGGTATTGGTAACCAACCGAACAGTAGATCAAGCGGCCGCAGAAGAAATGAATTCTTTATTCTTTGAGGTGCTTATTGCTCCTGCATTCAGCCCCGAAGCGCTTACTGTGTTGATGAGTAAGAAAAACCGCATCCTACTCCAGCAAAAAGGAGAAGTACCAGGAACGAAGCTACTCAAAACCTTGCTCAACGGAATCATCGAACAGGACAAGGACCTTGCTACGGAAGGTAAGGCTGATTTCACTGTAGCTACCACCCTAGCCCCTAGCGAGAAAGAACTAGACGCCTTGGTGTTTGCTGCAAAAGTTTGCAAGCACACCAAGTCCAATACCATTGTATTGAGCAACGATTCCCAACTATTTGCCTCAGGTGTAGGCCAAACTTCTCGTGTGGATGCCCTTAGACAGGCAATTGTAAAAGCCAATGAGTTTGGCTTCAACCTGAAAGGTGCTGTTATGGCTTCCGACGCCTTCTTCCCGTTCCCTGACTGTGTTGCCATCGCCCACGAAGCAGGCATCACCGCAGTCGTGCAACCGGGCGGCTCGATCAAAGACCAGGACAGCATCGACTACTGCAATGCCCAAGGCATGAGCATGGTACTCACCGGCGTTCGCCATTTCAAGCATTAAAAACCAAGACCTTTGAGGTTTTACTCAAACCAAGACCTTCGAGGTTTTGAAAACCTCAAAGGTCAAATTCAAACTTAGAAAAATGTTGTACTTCGTACTTGGTACTTTGTACATTGTACTTTTATGAAAGCACACCAACTCAAGCTCTACAACACTCTTTCCAGACAGAAGGAGGATTTTGCACCAATCAACCCTCCCTTTGTGGGCATGTATGTGTGTGGGCCGACAGTCTATGGGGATGCGCATTTGGGACATGGTCGGCCAGCGATCACCTTTGACACGGTCAACCGCTACTTGACGCATTTGGGTTACCGCGTGCGCTACGTCCGCAACATCACCGATGTGGGACACCTAACTGGTGATGCAGACGAAGGGGAAGATAAAATCGCCAAAAAAGCAAAATTGGAACAGCTCGAGCCCATGGAAGTGGCCCAGCAGTACACCGACACCTACCACCGTGACATGGCCTTGCTCAATACCTGGAAACCGAGCATTGAGCCTCGTGCCACAGGTCATATCCCCGAGCAAATTGCCTTGGTGGAAGCCATCCTCAAAGAAGGATTGGCCTACGTAGTCAATGGATCGGTGTACTTTGATGTACTTGCCTACAACCAGCTCTACACCTATGGAAAGCTTTCTGGACGCGTGCTCGACGACCTCATGACTGGTAGTCGAGATCTAGATGGACAAGGGGAAAAGCGAAATGCAGTAGACTTTGCCCTTTGGAAAAATGCTTCATCCGAGCACCTGATGAAGTGGCCATCCCCATGGGGTGTTGGCTTCCCAGGTTGGCACCTCGAGTGCACCGCCATGAGCTCCAAATACCTAGGGACCCAGTTTGATATCCACGGAGGGGGCATGGACTTGCTTTTCCCACACCACGAGTGCGAAATCGCGCAAGGCAATGCCTGCAACCACCGTGACCCCGCCAAGTACTGGATGCACAACAACATGATCACCATCAACGGGCAGAAGATGGGCAAGTCCTTGGGCAACTTCATTACGCTACAAGAACTGTTCACCGGCAAGCACCCGCTATTGGAACAGGCCTACAGCCCGATGACGATCCGTTACTTTATCTTGACGGCCCAGTACCGCTCCACGCTAGACTTCTCCAATGAAGCGCTTCGTGCTGCGCAAAAAGGATACAAAAAGATAATCA
>JBILBQ010000042.1:0-20370 GCA_044353615.1 Algoriphagus sp.
TGGACTTGTGGTCTATGGGATATCCCTCTCTTCGCAGCAATAACCTTCCGGTCGGGTGCCCCAAAATCGTGGTGTAGGGGTTGTGAATAGCAGTAATCAAGCGGTCTGTGGCACGCTTGAGGTCCATGTTGAGTACCGAGTGCACGGAAGAAACAATAAAATCAAAGCTCTTCAGAACTTCATCCGGGTAGTCCAAATTCCCGTCGGGAAGGATGTCCGATTCGATGCCTTTGAAGATGCGGAAGGGTGCCAATTCTTGATTGAGCGCATCGATTTCTGCCTGCTGCTTGGCTACTTTTTCAATCTCTAGCCCACCCGCATAGCTCGCCGTGCGGCTGTGGTCGGAGATGCCCAGGTAGTCGTATCCTAAATCCTTGCAGTGCTCGGCCATCTGACGGAGCGTATGTTTTCCATCGCTGTAGATGGAATGGTTGTGCAGGATGCCTTTGAGGTCACTGTTTTCGAGTAGCGTTGGCAGCGTTCCTGCCTTTGCCATCTCCACTTCTCCCATGCCTTCACGCATTTCTCGAGGGATAAACTGCATTTCATTTAGTTGAAAAAATTCGGCTTCGCTTTCAAATTTTGATTTTCGAATCAGTTCCCCTACCGTCTCCTGCTCGTTGACCCAAGTACCGAGGTGGGCTTTGGAGGCCACAAAAAGCAATTCCTTGGAAGCAAGCTCATCTAGGCCACAAAAGTGAATGACAAGCTGTAGTTCTGGCTCTTCCAACTTTCCTCTCCAGGTCATGGGGCCAGAGTTTGGCTTGTTCCAAACGATTCCCTCAACTTGACTCAAACCAATTTTGGTAGCTACTAGGTCTTCCGAGGCAACCAGAAATTCCCCTTCTGTGAGTATTTCCATTCTTCGAGCAAATTCGCCAACTACACGTACTTGAGCTTTAGAAATCACTTGCTGCAGTTGCACTGCAAGCGCAAGAATGGTCTCTTCGATATCGGCATAGAGCCACTTTCCGGAAGTAGAAGCCTTGAAAAGCAGGTTTTGAATGATGGTTTCTTGAGTTTTCTCCCCAAAGCCCTTTGTTTGGGCTACTTTTCCACTTTGGCAGGCTTCCATAAGCTCGTGTGTGGAGGTAAGCCCAAGCTCCTTCCACAAGACCTGAACTTTTTTAGGCCCCAGACCTTTCACTTGCAGGATTTCCAAGACGCCCGTGGGAGTTTGCTCTAGCAGTGCGTCGAGCGTGGAAAAGCTCCCGCTGCTTTTAAGGGATTGAATGGCCTCAAGGATGCTTTTTCCGATACCAGGAACCTGAGCCAGTTCCTGCTCGCTCAGCTCCATCAAATCTCCTTCCAGACGCTCCAAGGCATTCAATCCTCCTTGGTAACTCCTGATTTTAAAGGGGTTTTCCTCGTGAAGTTCCAGGAGCTGAATGCACAGCTTGAGTCGGTTCAGAATAGCCTTGTGGTCCAAAATTTTTATTTTTTAGCGGGTTTTCAACACAAATGTTGACAAATATAGTTTCAATTAAAAAGCTTGAGAACTAACTTCCCTGTAAAGACGTATCAATTTTCAAGAAGTTGTGAAAGGTTGAAAAAGAAAAAGCATGCACTATTGGATTGTAAAAACTGAGCCCAACACTTATTCTTGGAAAGATTTAGAGAGAAAAGAAGAGGATACTTGGGATGGAGTGCGGAATTACCAGGCTAGAAATTTTTTAAAGTTGATGAAGGCTGGAGACCTGGTTTTGCTGTACCATTCTGGTGCCGAAAAAGCGCTGGTAGGCCTTGCGCAAGTGAGTCGAGAAGCCTTTCCTGATCCCCAAGATGAGGCTTGGGTGGCTGTGAAACTCAAAGCGATTCAGCCCTTTTCCAACCCAGTAACTTTAAGTCGCCTGCAAGCCGAACCCAGCTTAGCTGAAATTTCCCTACTCAAGCAGTCCCGCCTATCCGTACATTCCCTCAGTGAAGCCGCGTATCAGTTGATCCACACCCTAAGTTTATGAACAGGTTTCTACTCGCTTTATTTTTGGGGTTCCTTGCCTTTCCGGTGGCAGCTCAACTGCAGTTCAAAGAGCGGATGGAAATTCCTGCAGATTCGTTTGAACCAATCTTTGAATTGATGCGAATCCCTTCAGGGCTTGTGGCTTTTCGCACTTTCCAGCCAAGAAAGCTAAATGCAGATCTTGTATTCGAGTATTACATTACTACCGAGCTACTCCAATCCGATACCATCAAGGAGGTCAAGATTAAGAAAGGTTTTGACATGATTGGCTACGATGTAGATGAAGATCAATTGTATGTATTGTTTGCAGAGGGGGATGAGGCTGCGGCAGACAAATATGTGCTGCACCTAGACCTAAGCACCCAAATAGGGATGGAGTATGAAGCTGACAATTTGCTTCCCATGGACCTCGTGGAATTTTTGGTGCTGGACAAGAAGGCGATTTTTATGGGCAATGCAGACGCTCGTCCGGTGGTACAGATTCTGTCTTTGGAAGAAAAAACGGTCCAAACCGTGCAGGGGATTTATGGCAATGAAACCCATGTGGTCCAGATCCTGAAGCTTCCCGAGCTAGAGGCACTGGAGGTAGTACTTCGGCGGCGAGGGCCTTTCAAATCACAAGAAACACTAATCCTAACTTTTGACTTGCAGGGTACACTTTTGCGCGAACTCAAGGTGGCTCCATTAGGTGATCCGGATGAGGAAATACTGGATGGATTGCTCCTTGCTGGTGCAGGATATGGGCAAACCTTAATTGGAGCCTACGGTAAAGAAGTGCGAAACTCCTACAAGGGGATGTATTTGGCACAGATCAATGAATTTGGCGAGCAAAATATAGGACTGTATACCCTGGCCGATTTTCCTAATTTTTATACGTATTTGCCCGAAAAACAGCGCCTAAAGCAAGAAGAAATCCTAGCGGATCAACTTGAAAAAGGAAAAATTCCTTCCATACGCAATGCCTATGCGATTCGGGATGTCAAGGAATTCGAGGACAGGTATTTGATCTATTTCGATCAATTTTCAGTGTCAAGTTCCCGCGGACCAGGTACTGTAGCACCCACTTTGCCTTCACAGCGCTACCGATACGATCGATCGAGCCGCATGGGTTACATTCCCTATTACATGGATCCCTACAATTCATTCGGAGGACCCATCCAAACCTATACCCTAGTTACTGAATACACCTATCGTTCGGCCCATTTTATGGAAGTAGAAAAAACAGGGCAGGTCATTTGGGATAATTCTGCTAGATACGAGGATGTCAATACGACGTATCCGGAGCCCTTTGCAGAGGTTTCGGTGCAAGGTGAGGATGTATTTCACCTTTACCTCGTCAACGATCAAATCAAACTCAGCTACTTCAAAAAGGGGGAACGACTGCTTGAAAATCAAACGATACCCTTGGAACTTGACGAATCGAAGGGAACCATACAGTTCACCGATTTGGGATCGCTACGACTGCTGCATTGGTATGGCCCCTACTTTGTGTTGTCAGGACTTCAAAAAATTCGCTTTACGAACGAACAGCAAAAAGAGGAGGTACGGGAAGTATTCTTTATCCAAAAATTGCTGTTGAACGGGGATTTGTATGTTCCCAATGCCAACTTAGACTAGTTTATTTTCTATATTTACCGCAAATTTAATCCATGCAAAAACGGCTAGTCCTCGATCAGCAGCAGATTGACATCACACTGAAGCGGTTCTGCTACCAACTTATCGAAAATCACGACGATTTCGAAAACACGGTTTTTTTGGGATTACAGCCGAGAGGCACCTTGCTTCTGGATAAAATTGTGGCACTACTCCAAGAGATTTCTGGAGTGACGGTTCCTTCGGGCTACCTGGATGCCACCTTCCACCGCGACGACTTCCGAAGAAGAGACTTTCCACTGAAGGCCAACGAAACCAAAATCGACTTTTTGGTAGAAGGAAAAAAAGTGGTGCTCATCGACGATGTATTGTACAAGGGCAGATCAGTTCGCGCAGCGATGGATGCCATGATTGCCTTTGGAAGACCTCAAAAAGTGGAATTAATGGTTTTGGTAGATCGAAGACTCACCCGAGATTACCCGATTTTGCCAGATTATTACGGCGTCAAAGTCAATACGCTAGATAGTCAATATGTAGTGGTAGAGTGGGTGGCTCAGGGAAATCCCGCGGATGCCATTTGGATCACAGAGAAAGTAAAAAGCTAACCATGTCGCAACTCAGCACCAGGCACCTTTTAGGCATCAAAGAACTCAACGAGACGGATATCCGACTTGTGCTGGAGACCGCCACCAACTTTAAGGAGGTGATCAACCGACCGATTAAGAAAGTTCCTTCCCTTCGTGACATCACCATTGCCAATATCTTCTTTGAAAACTCGACCCGTACCCGTCTCTCCTTTGAACTTGCGGAGAAGCGACTCAGTGCAGATGTAGTCAATTTTTCTTCTTCCAATAGCTCTGTCAAGAAAGGGGAAACCCTAGTCGATACAGTCAATAACATTTTGGCCATGAAGGTGGACATGGTGGTGATGCGTCATGCCAGCCCCGGAGCTCCTCATTTTCTTTCTAAAAATGTACCTGCCAACGTAGTCAATGCTGGAGACGGCACCCACGAGCATCCAACGCAAGCACTCTTGGATGCCTTTTCCATGCAGGAAAAGTTGGGCGACCTCACCGGAAAAAAAATAGCGATCATCGGCGATATTCTTCACTCTCGAGTGGCGCTTTCCAATATTTTCTGCCTTCAAAAACTAGGCGCAGAAGTTCGTGTATGTGGACCAGTAACACTCATTCCAAAATACATTGAAAGCCTTGGGGTGAAGGTAGAATTGGACTTGCATAAGATCTTGGAATGGTGCGACGTCGCCAACGTGCTTCGAATTCAATTGGAGCGTCAGCAGATCAAGTATTTTCCGAGCCTTCGCGAGTATTCCTTGTACTACGGCATTAACAAGAAGATGCTGGATAGCCTCAACAAGGAGATTGTAGTCATGCACCCAGGCCCCATCAATAGAGGAGTGGAATTGAGTTCCGATGCAGCAGACTCTTCGCACTCCATTATCCTAGACCAAGTTGAAAACGGGGTAGCGGTACGTATGGCTGTCTTGTATCTTTTGGCTGGAGCTAAGGGGTAAGGAAAAATTAGAGTAACATCGTACTCTACTAAACTTTTAGGCTAAGGATTTAAATTTATAAGCCCTCATTTTTTAGATTCAATAAATGATAAGGTCTACACAGCAATGCAAAAACTAGGGATATGTTAACGGTCACGCAACTCACAAAAGTGTACAACAAGCAAGCTGCCGTCAAAGAGGTGAGCTTTCACCTCGATGGGGGAGAAGTGGTAGGCTTGTTGGGTCCCAATGGAGCAGGGAAAAGCACCACCATGAAATGCATTGTTGGCTTGCTTCGCAAAACAGCCGGTGAAATTCAGATTGGCGGCTTCGACCACCTGTCTGTAGAAGCCAAAAAGTTGTTTAGCTACATCCCTGAAACACCCTACGTCTACGATTTATTGACCATTTGGGAGCACATGCAATTTATTGCGCAAGCCTATGGTGTGAAAGATTGGAAGCCTAGGGCTTTGGAATTGTTGGAATTGTATGAGTTGGAGGACAAGCAAAAGAAATTGGGTAGAGACCTGTCCAAAGGAATGCGTCAAAAAGTGTCCATTTGCTGTGCCTTGCTTCCAGATCCCCAGCTTCTATTTTTTGATGAGCCCATGATTGGCTTGGACCCTAAAGCAATTAAGAATACCAAGAATCTATTCAAAACCTTAAAAGAGCAGGGCAAAACCATCTTGGTTTCTACCCATTTGATTGAAGGGATTGAGTCGATTGCGGACCGAATTATGATCATGAAGGAAGGGCAGATTATTGGAAACGACAGCATCGCAAACTTAAAGTTGCAGGCTGAATCTGGATCTGGTTTGAGTTTAGAGGATTTGTTTTTAGAATTGACCAAAGATGAATGAGGTTCGCCTACTCCTGAAAAAGGATTTTTTGATTTTCGTCAATAACCTGCTGTTGATTCTACGGAACCCGCTGCGCTTGATTCCCTATGGAATTGCCGCGGGCTACTTCGTGTTTATGTATTCCAAGGGAATTGCTGGATCTGGGAAGGTAGCTTCCAATGTGAATATGGATGCTGCAGGGGAGGTGGATGTCACGCAGCAGAACATTATTGGAGGATTGACGCTCTTGGCATTGATTTTTTTTATTTTCCAGTTGTACCGGGCCACCAAAAACAACATTACCTTTTTCAAGATGGCTGACGTGAATCTATTGTTCACTGCCCCTGTAAAACCCGAAAATTTATTGCTGTATTACATGGCCCGCTCCATTTTACCTGCATTGGGGGGATCGTTGTTTTTTTTGGTTTACAGTGGTGGTCAGCTCGCGAGCGAATTTGATTTAGATGTATTGGGAGCGCTGTTCTTGCTATTTGGCTTTGCACTCTACTTCTTCCTAATTTTTCCGCTTCGGTTTTTGATTTACACCCTTCATACCCGCTTTGGGATTCTGGAACAATTGCGAGTGGGAGTTTTGGTACTTGGTGTTCTGCTTAGTTCACTGATTTTGATTCCAGGATTTTTGGCTCCCGTGTTTTGGGAAGGCATGTTTGCTTGGATTACCTCTCCTTGGTTTAACCTATTTCCAGTGGTGGGCTGGAGCAGGGGGATGATGTCCTATTTTGTGGAGGGAAATTGGATCTTGTCCACCACCTATTTGCTTCTGTATGGAATCACCTATTATGCAGTGGTCAAGTTGGTGATTCAGTATTCTGGGCATTATTACGAGGATGTTTTGGAGGCAACCCAGAACAATGAAGATCGCCTGGAAAAGGCAAAAGGTACCAAAGAGGTGACTGAGGATGCCTACAGCCTAAATTCTAAAAAGCAATTGGCACTTCCTGAATTTGGTTTGGGAGCCAAGGCGCTTTATTGGCGAAATTATGTGCAGAGCAGCAGACAGGATATTCACCCATTAATTGGACTCTATACCGGCGGAATGGCCGTATTGGGAATTGTGCTTGCAGGCTTGGGGCACTTTGACTGGTTTTCGCACCAGGTGCTTTACTTTTACCTCTTGTTTTTGCTCTTCTTTTATTTCATGGCGGGCATTGGAAGGGCCAATATTGGGGACCTGAAGAAACCCTGGTTTATTTTAATTCCTGCGAGTTGGTCTTCGAAATTTTGGAACATGATCAAGCTGGATCTTGTGCAAACGCTTATTTTCGCCTTGCTGCTGATCGTTCCTTCCGTGGTGATTGGGGATTACAATTATTGGTTGATTCTGCTATTCCCGGTAGGGCTGATTTTCTCCTATGTAATTGGCCTAGGAGTCAACCTGATTCCCCAGGTGGGATTGGATGAGGGTTGGGATCGAATCCTGATCAAGCCCTTGATGATTGGTGGAATCGTAATTTTTGGAATTGTACCTACCTTATTTTTCTCTGGGCTGCTATTCGGTGTAACAGGAAAGTTTATTTATGGATTTGGGGCTGCAGTGCTGGGTTTAGGCTTTGTGGCTGCTATTCTTACCCATGTGACTTTGGATATTTTAAAGCGATTGGAATTCAAGGAGTTGTAAGGTTTACTCGCTGTTAAAGTTTCTAACCATAAGCGCTTTGGAAAACAGGTGAGGAGGCTGGGCAGGATTTTTTTTTCAGTTCCTAGTTTAGAATAGGCGGGACCCGAGAATTTCATTTATTTTTGAGGTATCCAAATATAACCTCTCCATGATTTACAACTCCATTATCGAAACGATCGGGAATACCCCGATGATCCGCCTCAACAAACTTTCCCTAGGTATCAAAGGAGAGATCTTGGTAAAGGTGGAATACTTTAACCCAGGCAATTCGATGAAGGACCGCATGGCGATCAAGATGGTGGAGGATGCGGAGAAGGCGGGACTATTGAAGCCAGGAGGAACTTTGATTGAAGGAACTTCTGGAAACACGGGCATGGGCTTGGCATTGGCTGCTGTTGCCAAGGGTTACAAGTGTATTTTTACGATGGCCGACAAGCAATCCAAGGAAAAGATTGATATCCTTCGCGCTGTAGGTGCTGAAGTAGTCGTTTGCCCCACCAATGTGACTCCCGAAGATCCCCGTTCGTACTATTCCGTAGCGAGAAGATTAAATAAGGAGATCCCGAATTCATTCTACCCCAACCAGTACGACAACCTCTCCAACGCCCAAGCGCATTACGAGACCACTGGGCCAGAAATCTGGAAAGATACCGAAGGTAAAATCACCCACTATGCTGCGGGGGTAGGTACTGGCGGTTCCATGTGTGGTACAGCTAAATTTTTGAAAGAGCAAAACCCAAACCTGATTACGGTAGGATTGGATACCTACGGTTCCGTATTCAAGAAATACAAGGAAACAGGAATTTTTGACGAAAAGGAAATCTATCCTTACCTCACTGAAGGAATTGGAGAAGATATCCTTCCGAAGAATGTGGACTTTTCTTTGATTGACCACTTCATCAAGGTGACAGACAAGGATGCTGCGGTAATGACTCGGCGTTTGGCACGTGAGGAAGGACTTTTTGTAGGCTGGTCCTGTGGATCTGCAGTGCATGGAGCCTTGGAGTATGCCAAGGAGCACTTGAAGGAGGGAGATAGGATGGTAATCATTCTGCCTGATCACGGTACCCGCTATTTGGGCAAGGTGTACAATGACGAATGGATGCGTAATCATGGCTTTTTGGAAGACAAAACCTACTCCACCGCTCGGGATATCATTGCGCAGCGAAGTGGAACGTACCAGCTCCTTTCAGTGAACAAATCCGACACGGTGAAAGAAGCCATTGGATTGATGAATGGAAAAAGTATTTCTCAGATTCCGGTGTTGGATGGGGAAGAAGTGGTCGGTTGTTTGACAGACAACAAGCTTCTTTCGAAGATCATAGATAATCCGCTGTTGAAAGATGCTACGGTTGAGGAGGTGATGGAAGGTTCCATGAAGTTTGTGGCTTTGGATTCCACCCTAGACGTACTTTCTTCCATGGTAGAAAAGGAAAAAGCTGTTTTGGTTCGAGACACAGCGGACAAAATTCATATCATTACCAAGCACGATATTTTGGAGGCTTTTAGCAAATAAATGAAAGTAGATCGCCTGCTTACGGTACCTGTAGCGATAGACATCAAGGCTGCTTTTGTACGAGCCTGGGAGCTCTACAAGATGCACCCGTTTTTCTTTTCCATGTACATGCTATTGATCCTTTCCATTCAAGGCATGGTGGTGATTTATGCGCAGACGTACATGATTGTCTACAGTACTTTGCTTGCCCCACCTTTCTATGCGGGCTTTTACTTAGTTGCGAATAAAATGAGTCGTGGGGAGGAAGTGGTTTACCCTGATTTTTTTGCGGGCTTTCGCTTTTGGATCCCTTCGGTAATTATTTCTTTGCTCAGCCAGGTGTTAATTGCCGTGGGATTGATCGCATTGATTTTGCCGGGCATATACCTTGGAGTTGGGTACTTGTTTGCGATTCAAATGGGCATTTTTGGTGGGATGGATCCCTGGTCAGCCATGGAATGGAGTCGGAAACTCATCACGCGCAACTGGTGGCAGTTTCTGGTATTGGTTCTGATTTTTATTGTACTCAATGCAGCCGGGATTTTGCTGGCTGGAATTGGATTGGTGGTGACGCTACCGCTTACTTTTTTGGTACTTTACGTGCTGTTTGAGGATCTCACGCGGGAGGTATTTTCAGAGGAAGAAGAGCTTCCTACTACTCATGCGTAAGGATCATTGCTTCTAGTCTATTTCTGCATTTTTCAGCAAAGGCATCCACTTCGTTTTGGGAAGAAGTGGTTGGTGGAAAGAGTGGTTTTGAAAAATAAACGCTGATTTTTCCTGGTTTGAGCAAGATAGAACCCCTTTTCATCAATTTGTCCGCCCCAATTACGGCCATTTCCATAATGGGAGTTTGGGTCTCAATCGCCAATCGAAACGCTCCTTTTTGAAAGGGGAGTAGGGTTTGGTCCGTATTGTTTCGAGTGCCTTCTGGGGATACGACTACCGAGATGCCTTGCTGGAGGAGGAGGATCAATTTTGCCAAACTTTCTCGTCTTGACTCTGGGTTGCTTCGATCTACCCAAATTGCCAATTTACTCACTACCGTACTAAAAATAGGGATTTTAGAAAGTTCCTTTTTTCCAATCGCTCTCACGTAATGAGGAATCACCATGGGGAGGAGGGGAGCATCTAAGTTGGAGCGGTGGTTAAATATAAAGATGTATGCTTGCTTGAGGTCTAGGTGTTCCTTTCCATGAACCTCAAATCGAATTCCTGATAGAAATGCCCAGGTTCCCACCCAAATGCGGATAAATACAAAGGAAATTTTATCTCCTCGTGGGTGAATAAGCAAGGGGATCAGCACAAATAGGCCCACTAGCAGCATAAGCACAAAAAAAAGTAGTGCTGAATAGATGGTATAGATCCATTGAAAGGGCTTGAACATTTAAAATTCTTTAGTAGATTTGAGTTCGTAATAAATCTTTCACTCTTTGCTTGCAAGCCCCGATTTCGTGTCGGGGCTTATTTTTTAAACTCAATTTTAGAGCGAATCCAGCAAAATACCAAGCCAAAAGCTTTGGTACATACGTGCTAATTTTCTTTCGGTTTTATTTCCATTTCAAGAAATCCCTTACCTTTGCAGTCCATTCGAGTGAATGGGGCGCTTTGGAAGTTCCAAGCGTTCAGTATTAACCAAAAAACTGCTTTCTCATGACTCTAGGGAAGTTGGTCAATCAGAGTCTTATTTTATGTCTAGTACAAAAGAATTTAACTGGGACGACTTCGGCACCAAAGGCTTCGGAGAAGGCTATTCCAAAGAGCAAAGAGCTCAAATGGAAGCCATGTATGCGGGAACCTTGGGTGAGATCACTGAAAAAGAAGTAATCAAAGGAGTAGTAGTAGGAGTAAACGACAAGGATGTAATCATCAACATCGGGTTCAAGTCGGATGGCTTAGTGCCACTTTCAGAATTCCGTGACCTTGCTAGCATCAAAGTTGGCGACGAGGTAGATGTATTTATCGAGGAGCAAGAGAATGCTTTGGGTCAGTTGATTTTGTCCCGTAAGAAGGCCAAAATCGTCCGTGCATGGCTTGATATTGAGTCTGCTTTGGAGAACGATAGCGTAATCGAAGGTCTAGTGAAGCGTAGAACTAAAGGTGGTTTGATTGTAGACATCTATGGTGTTGAAGCCTTCTTGCCAGGTTCTCAGATTGACGTGAAGCCTATCCGCGATTTCGATGTTTATGTAGGTAAGAAAATGGAAGTGAAGGTTGTGAAAATCAACCACACTAACGATAACGTAGTTGTTTCGCATAAGGTCTTGATTGAAAAAGATCTAGAGAAGCAAAAAGCAGAGATCCTAAACAACCTAGAGAAAGGTCAGGTATTGGAAGGGGTGATCAAGAACATGACCAATTTCGGTGTATTCATCGATTTGGGAGGTGTAGATGGTCTACTTCACATCACCGATATTTCTTGGGGTCGTATCAACCATCCAGAAGAAGTATTGCAGCTTGACCAGAAGGTTCAGATTGTGGTCCTTGACTTTGATGACGAGAAGCGAAGAATTTCTTTGGGTATGAAGCAGTTGAGCGCTCATCCTTGGGATTCCTTGGCTTCAACGCTTGAAGTTGGTTCTAGAGTGAAGGGCAAGATTGTGAACGTAGCAGATTACGGTGCATTCTTAGAATTGGCTCCAGGTGTGGAAGGTTTGATCCACGTTTCTGAAATGAGCTGGTCACAGCACTTGAGAAACCCTGCTGACTTTGTGAAAGTAGGTGTTGAAATCGAAGCTGTAGTATTGACTCTTGATAAGGACGATAGAAAGATGTCTTTGGGCATCAAGCAATTGACTGAAGATCCTTGGACTAAGGGTGACATGTCTGCGAAATATGCTGTAGGTACCAAGCACAAAGGTGTGGTTCGTAACTTGACTAACTTCGGCCTATTCCTTGAATTGGAAGAGGGTATCGATGGTCTAGTTCACGTATCTGACCTTTCTTGGACCAAGAAAATCAAGCACCCATCTGAGTTTGTAAAAGTAGGAGATGAGCTAGATGTAGCGGTACTTGAACTTGATGTAGAAAACAGAAGATTGGCATTGGGCCACAAGCAGTTGGAAGAGAATCCATGGGATACTTTTGAAACTTTGTTCCCAATCGGATCTGTACACAAGTGCATTGTAAACTCTAAGAACGATAAGGGTGCAGTTCTTGAACTTCCTTATGGATTGGAAGGATTTGCAACTGTTAAAAACTTGGAGAAGGAAGACGGTTCACAAGTTGAAGTTGGAGAGTCAGTAGATTTCAAAGTAGCTGAGTTCTCTAAGGACGACAAGCGAATTGTACTTTCTCATACTGCTTTATTCAGAGAAGAAGCAAAAGCTCCTAAGAAGGCTGCTACTGCTCCTGCAAAGAAGAAAGAAGAAGCTGCTGAGATGCCTGCACAGGCGGAGAAGTCTACCTTTGGTGACATCGATGCACTTGCTGAGTTGAAAGAAAAAATGGAAGGCAAGAAGTAAAATTGCCCAACCGAATACCTAGTAAAAACGCCAGCAATGCTGGCGTTTTTTTTTTGTAGTCCCCAAAGCGTTTTTCTGAAATAAGGGAAACAGACCTGGTTCTATTTTTTGCTTCTTGGATAGGAGGGCAAGAAACGAAAAAAGCACCTCGGTAAGGAGATGCTTTTTGTAGAGGTCGCGAGCGGATTCGAACCGCTGTACGAGGTTTTGCAGACCTCTGCCTAGCCACTCGGCCACGCGACCAATAATTGGAATGCAAATTTACGGAAAATCTTCGCTTCTACAAATGTGATTGGCGAGTTTTCAATGGTATTTCTTGAGGGATTTGTGATTGGATCCGGAGTTCCAATCCTAGTCGATGATGGGCATAAATTTGGAAAACTCAAGAGTGCAAAACTTGCAACAACTAAAATTGTTTATTTATAATTATTCTAAATAATAATCGCTTCTAAAAACAGCTTGTAATTCATTGAAATACAGCAAAGTAGTCAATCGAATTTAGGTTCCAAATCTTGTTCTAGATTCCCATATTCTTGTTTGAAAAATTAACCCTCCGTACTACCTTTGCAGGAGTTACTGAGAACCGTTTAAACTATTTAATTGCAATAATATGTTATCAAAACGCACGTTAGTAGGGATTCGATGGAGTTTCCAAACACTGGCAATGCTGTTTTTCATGTTGGTAGGAGTTTCAGCCTATGCAGCTGACCCAGCCGTGGCAAGCAGTGATGAAGCAATTGCAGCAGGTAAAACTGTATTTAACGCCAATTGTAAGCAATGTCACAAGCTAGATCAAAAAAATGTTGGTCCAGCCTTGAGAGGTATTTCTGATCGACGACCTGTTGCTTGGGCAAAGAGCTTCATCAAAAACTCGCAAGCGGTGATTGCTTCTGGTGATGCCTACGCTACTGCCTTGTACAAAGAATACAACAATACAGTAATGCCTTCGCATGAGTTCTTGGCCGATGCTGACCTAGACAATTTATTGTCTTACATCGAGCATGGAGACAAGGCTGATGCTGCGGCTGCTGCTGCTCCTGGTGCTGCTGCTGGTGATCCTGCTGCCGCTGCTGCTGGATCTGGTATCCCTAATGAATACCTAAGCATCATTGTTGGAGTTTTGTTGTTTATCCTACTCCTTATTCTAATTGTATTGGGTTTGATTGTTACTGTGCTCACGAAGTACATCAACAAGCAAGAACTTCCAGAAGAGGATAAGGAATTCGTTGCGCAAAAAACTGACTTTGGAAAAATATTTAAAAGTGATGCAGTCATTATTATAGTAACTGCTCTGGTGATTGCTTTTGTAGCCAAAACAGCAATTGATGGTTTATATTCTATAGGTGTGCAGCAAGGATATGCTCCAGCACAACCCATTGCTTTTTCTCACGCACTTCACGCAGGCCAGTATGAAATCGCCTGTCAGTATTGCCACACTGGGGTTGAAATCGGTAAATCAGCCAACATCCCTTCTGCAAATATTTGTATGAACTGCCATACCCACATTCAAAATGTTGGAGGCAAAGAGGGGATTTCTCCAGAGATTCAAAAAATTTACAATGCAGTAGACAACAATCAGCCAATTGAATGGGTGAGAGTTCACAACCTTCCAGACCTAGCCTACTTCAACCATGCCCAGCACGTAGCTGTAGGTGGAGTAGAATGTCAAACCTGTCACGGCCAGATTCAAGAAATGGAAGTCGTAGGACAGCACAGCACCTTGACTATGGGTTGGTGTATCGATTGTCACCGACAAACTGAGATTGCCACCGAAGGCAATGTGTATTACGACAAATTGGTTCAACTTCACTCTACTTCTAAAGATGCACTGAAAGTGAAAGACATCGGTGGTCTAGAGTGTGCCAAGTGCCACTATTAATTCCTCATCCTTTTGAAAATTCATTCCTAGAAATAAAATGAAGGAAAATAAAAAAACCTACTGGAAAGGGCTCGAGCAACTTAGCAACGATCCAGAGTTTGTAAAAAATGCCGACCGTGAGTTTGCTGAACTGCCAAGTTCCCTAAACGAAGATGGTAGCGCTTCACGAAGAGATTTCCTCAAATTGATGGGCTTTAGTTTGGCAGCAGCCTCTTTGGCAGCTTGTGAAACTCCAGTTCGTAAGGCAATCCCTTATGTAAATAAGCCGATTGATATCAACCCTTCCATCCCTAACTATTATGCATCAACCTACTCTTCTGGAGGGGACTATGCATCTATTGTAGTTAAAACAAGAGAAGGTCGTCCAATCAAAATTGATGGCAACGAACTTTCTCCAATTACTAAGGGTAAAGTAAACGCCATTGTTGAAGCCTCTGTGCTTTCGCTTTACGATAAGCAGCGAGTTGCAGGCCCAATGCTTGCTGGTGCTGCATCGGATTGGACAAAGGTGGATGCACATGTTAAATCAAAATTGGCTGCAGCCGGAACGGTAAAGATTGTAACCAACACTATCCTATCTCCTTCCACCGAAAAAGCACTTCAAGAATTTAGTGTGGCGTTTGGTGGAGCCGAAGTGGTCGTGTATGATTCCATCTCCAACTACGGCATCACCAAAGCTTCTGAAGTTTTTTATGGTCAGGCAATTCTTCCTTCCTACCACTTCGATAAGGCAAAGACCATCGTTTCATTTGGAGCGGATTTCCTAGGTACTTGGATTTCTCCAATTGAATTCGCAGGTGCCTATGCTAAAACACGTAAAATCAGCAAGGATAAGGCAGAAATGTCTCGTCACTTTCAGTTTGAGTCCAACCTGTCTTTGACTGGAGCTAACGCAGATTACCGTACTCCAATCAAAGCTTCTCAATCAGGTCTTGCAGTTTTGGCCTTGTACAATGCCATCGCAGCAAAAGCAGGTGTAGCACCTGTAGCCGGAGCAAAAGTAGAAGTTGCAAACTTGGACAAAGCTGCCAAAGAACTTTGGGCAACAAAAGGTGCCTCTCTAGTGGTATCTGGTTCCAACGATCCGAACGTACAGGTTGTCATTCACGCCATCAATGAGTTGCTAGGAAACAATGGTGCTACTGTTGATTTCTCAACTCCAGTATATTTCAGAAAGGGCAATGATGCCCGCATGAACCAGTTTATCACCGAATTGAAAGGTGGTAGCGTTGGAGCGGTGATTTTCTACAACTGTAATCCAGTGTATGACCACCCACGAGGTGCTGATCTTGCTGCAGGTATTGCTAAAGCAAAATTGAGCATCGCTACCAACGGAACTTTAGATGAAACTGCTTCTTTGGTTCAGGTAATTGCTCCTGATCACCATTTCTTGGAGTCTTGGAATGATTTCCAGCCTAAGGAAGGACAGTATTCTTTGGCACAGCCAACTATTTCTCCGCTATTCAAAACCCGCCAGGCGCAAGATTCTTTCTTGACTTGGGCTGGTTCTACTGTTTCTTACTACGACTACCTGCAGGCAAATTGGACCAGCAGCCTTTATGCTACTTTAGGTGCAGGCGTTACTTTCCAGGAGTTCTGGGATAGAGCCTTATTTAATGGAGTAGTAAGCGAAGCAACTGTACCATCTATTGTTGCTCCAGTAGGGCAAGTGGATGCTGCTGCTGCTGAGGTTGCAAAATCTTACACAGCGGCCAACGCTGGAGCTGAGTTGGTTGTGTATTCTAAAATTGGTATTGGATCTGGTACATTCGCCAACAACCCATGGTTGCAAGAAATGGCTGATCCAATCACCAAAGCTACTTGGGACAACTACCTCACTGTTTCTCAGAAATGGGCATCAGAAAATGGAGTTTCCATGGTAGAGGAAAACACCAAGAAAGCAAAGCTTACCGTAAATGGAAAGTCTATTTTGGTTCCAATTTTGGTTCAGCCAGGACAAGCGGCTGGTACTTTCGGTCTTGCTTTAGGCTATGGACGCACCAAAGCAGGTCGCGTGGCAGATGGAGTAGGGGTAAATGCCTACGACCTGCTTGACACGAGCAAAGGCTTTGTCAACTTCGACTTGACTACCAAGGTTGAGGTAGTTGCTACTGAAGAGGCCTACAAAATTGCGAGAACACAAACGCATCAAACTTTCATGGGACGTGAAAACGTAATCCAGGAAGCTACGCTTGCAGATTACAAAAAAGATGCTTCCGCTGGAAGATACAAGCCTGAAATCTACAAAGATGGTGAGTTTGTAAAGCCATCCAAGATTTCACTTTGGAGTGGCCATAAGTACAGCCAACACCACTGGGGTCTTGCCATTGACATGAACTCTTGTATTGGTTGCGGTGCGTGTACCATTGCTTGCCAAGTAGAAAACAACGTGGCAGTAGTAGGAAAGCAAGAAGTGCTCAATCGTAGAGAGATGGCGTGGATCAGAATTGACCGCTACTACTCTTCTGATGCTCCAGCTGATGATTTGAGTGGAATGGAAATTGCCGCAGAAAACCCTGAGGTTACCTTCCAGCCGATGATGTGTCAGCAGTGTAACAATGCACCTTGTGAGACTGTGTGTCCAGTAGCTGCGACTACGCACTCTTCTGAAGGTCTCAATCAAATGACTTACAACAGATGTATTGGTACGAGATATTGTGCCAACAACTGTCCGTATAAGGTTCGTCGATTCAACTGGTTTAAATACCACGATAACAAAGATTTTGCAGGTGTAAACATTGCGCAGAACGACGATCTAGGCAAAATGGTATTGAATCCAGATGTTACCGTACGTGTTCGTGGGGTAATGGAAAAATGCTCCATGTGTGTGCAGCGTATTCAGGCTGGTAAACTTACCGCTAAGCGTGAGAAGCGTACTTTGGTAGATGGTGAGATCAATGTGGCTTGTGCAGTGGCCTGTCCTACAGATGCCCTTGTATTTGGTGACATGAATGATCCTGCAAGCAAGGTATCTAAGCTCTTGAAGATTGAAGAATCTGATGCCGCTAGCAAAGAGGTGGGTGAAGAGCGTGCATACCATGTATTGGAGGAGATCAACGTAAGTCCTAATGTTTGGTACTTCACGAAGATCAGAAACAAAGAGAAAAACGAAGCGTAATTATAATAATAAGAAACTATGCAGGTTACTTCATCCGTACGCCAGCCCTTAGTTACCGGAGGTAAAACCTACCACGATGTGACACACGATGTATCGCGTCAGGTAGAAGGAAAGCCATCCAAATTGTGGTTTTTGGCCTTTCTTACTGCCGCCAGTGTATTGGCTTTAGGATCAATTGCCCTTTTGGCTACTCTCTGGGAAGGGATAGGCATGTGGGGCCTTAACAAGACCGTAGGTTGGGCTTGGGACATCACCAACTTCGTATGGTGGGTTGGTATTGGTCACGCAGGAACGCTTATTTCTGCCGTATTGCTACTATTTAGACAGAAATGGAGAACATCCATTAACCGCGCTGCTGAAGCGATGACCATCTTCGCCGTAATTTGTGCCGCGATGTTCCCTGTGATCCACATGGGAAGACCTTGGTTGGGAGCCTTCTGGGCACTTCCACTACCAAATACCTATGGATCTTTGTGGGTGAACTTTAATTCACCGCTTTTATGGGACGTATTTGCAATTTCAACGTACTTCTCCGTATCCTTAGTATTCTGGTATATCGGATTGATTCCTGACTTTGCTACAATCCGTGATCGCGCTACAGGATTAAGAAAGATTATTTATGGTGCTCTTTCCTTTGGATGGGATGGTGCTGCCAAAACTTGGATGCGTTACGAATCAGTATCGTTAATCTTGGCAGGTCTTGCTACCCCACTTGTACTTTCAGTACACACCATTGTATCCTTTGACTTTGCTACCTCAGTTATTCCAGGATGGCATACCACGATTTTCCCTCCGTACTTCGTTGCTGGGGCGATTTTCTCTGGTTTCGCGATGGTATTGACCTTGATGATCATTACCCGAAAGGTGTACAAATTGGAAGACTACATCACGATTGGCCACATTGAATTGATGAACATTGTCATCATCATCACGGGTTCAATCGTGGGTATTGCCTACATCACCGAATTTTTCATCGCCTGGTATTCAGGGGTAGAGGCAGAACAGTATGCCTTTATCAATAGAGCTACTGGACCTTACTGGTGGGCCTACTGGTCTATGATGACTTGCAATGTGATTTCCCCTCAACTCTTCTGGATCAAAAAGATCAGAACATCCATTGTTGCAACTTTTGCCTTGTCGATTGTAGTGAACATCGGAATGTGGTTTGAACGATTTGTAATTATCGTGACCTCCTTGCACCGCGATTACCTTCCTTCCTCTTGGGCAATGTTTTACCCAACCTGGGCGGATGTAGGGGTTTACCTATTCACCTTTGGTTTATTCTTCACACTATTCTTCTTGTTTGCCAAGTTCTTCCCAGTGATCAACATGGCTGAGGTGAAGTCTGTATTGAAGTCATCCTCTGAAAAAGCACACAAATAATCATGGAAAGAGATACTCATTTTATTTTAGGAGTCTACGACGATGAGGACGTATTGCTCCATGCAGTTGAAAAGGTTAGAGGCAGTGGGGTAAAGATTCACGAGGTGTATTCTCCTTATCCGGTTCACGGGTTGGAGCATGTACTAGGTTACAAGCGAAGTAAACTACCGATTGCAGCCTTTCTTTTCGGCATGTTAGGAACCAGCTTGGCTTTGACTATGCAGCTTTACATGATGAAATTTGATTGGCCTATGATTATCGGGGGTAAGGATTATGCAGCTTTCCCAGATTTCGTGCCTGTTTCCTTTGAAATGACTGTACTGTTAGCCGCTTTTGGTATGGTTGGGGTCTTTTTGATCACTTCCAACTTGAAGCCTTGGGCGCAACCTCGAATTTTTGATGTGAGAAGTACAGACGACAAGCACATCATGGCCATTGATTTGGCAAATAACAGCAGTTTAGATTTGGACAAGATCACTGAGATCTTAAACGAATCAGGTGCTACTGAAGTGAATAAGAAAAGTTTTGAATAGAATAAACGTAGCTATGAAAATTACGAACGCATCACTATTCGCAGGTTCTGTACTAGCCCTTTCGTTATTGGCTGGATGCAAAGCTGGCGGTGAGAATCCGGGGCTAGAATATGCGCCTCAGATGTATCACGCTGTTGGTTACGAACCATTATCTCAAATTAAAGACGAAGCACAGGGTTCTTGGCTTTCCACTCGTGAAGATGGGAAGGGTGAATTCTTCAATTCCAATGTAAACAATCCTCATGGCATGAACATGAGAGAGCCAGTTGCAAATACGGTTCCTAGAAACAAGCTAGGGTATCTTCCGCATCGATTGCAACAGTTTGAATTGGATAAGGCTGCCTTAATTCCAAGTCCTTTTGCTGCTTCTGAGCAGGTGCTAAAGGATGGAGAAAAACTTTACCTACAGTATTGCAATGCTTGTCATGGCAAAGGTGGGGAAGGAGATGGATTGGCAGGTCAAGTTATCGGAGGTGTTGCCAATCTGAAAGGGGGCGCCTACGTGAATCTTCCAGAAGGCCATATTTTCCATGTTATTACCAAAGGCAAAGGAAGAATGGGAGCACATGGTTCTCAAATTCCTGCTGAAAGCAGATGGAAGATTGTCCACTATGTTAAACAAGTTATCCAAGGTCAGGCTGTCGCTGCTGATTCAATTCCTGCAGCAGATTCCACCGCGGTAGCACCAGTAAATCCAGCGAAGTAATCATGGCTCATCACGGCGAACATCACTATAATTTGGATCAGCGATTTGATTTCACTGCTTCCATCAAAAAATCAATCTTGACCGTATTGGTCATTGGTGCAGTTTTACTAGGTATTGGAGTGGTCATGGTAATGACTGGCGGTCATCATGAAGAAGGTGCTGAAGCTGGTACTCACGCCTTCCACTGGTATGAAAGATTGTATGCAAGTATCTGGGTTAATAACGTATTCTTTACTGGAATAGCAATT
>JBILBQ010000127.1:0-6384 GCA_044353615.1 Algoriphagus sp.
TGAAAGTGAACATGCGTTCCATTACCGTAGATTCCGATGGCGGTATTTTTGAAGGAACGATTAAATTGTATGTGAATAATACGGAACATTTGGACCACCTTATCCAAAATCTGAATCAAATTGATGGAGTAATAAAAGTTTCACGATTTGATTGAAAGCATCTTTTCAGTAGTTCATGCATTATATTTAAAAAAAATCAACCCACATGGCTTTGAATCCCGTCCACTTCGAAGAAGTAAAAAAGATTTTTACCGCGTATTTAGAAACTCAAAAGCTCCGTAAAACCCCAGAGCGTTATGCTATTTTGGAGGAGATTTATAGCCGTACAGGTCATTTTGATGTGGAAGGGCTTTACATCAGCATGAAGAACAAGAACTACCGGGTGAGCAGAGCGACAGTGTACAATACCTTAGATTTATTGGTGGAGTGTGATTTGGTGACCAAACATCAGTTTGGAAAAAACCTGGCTCAGTTTGAAAAATCCTATGGCTTTAAGCAACACGATCACTTGATTTGCATCGATTGCAATCAAGTGCTTGAATTTTGTGATCCACGAATCCAAACCATTCAAACTACTGTTTCCGAGGTGTTGAATTTTCAGGTGGTTCACCACTCACTTATACTTTACGGAAACTGTAAGAAAGAAAATTGTCAAAATAAAAAGAGCTAGTATGAAACTCCATTATAGTCAACGAAAAGAGGGTCAAGTTCACTATCTCTTTATGGAAGGGGATTTGATAGGGGATGAAGTAGGGCCGATAATTGCAGAGCTGGTAAGCGATTCGGTGGAGGCAGGCATAAAAACTGTGGTTATCGACTTGGAAAAAGTCAGATACATCAGTTCAAGTGGGCTAGGATTACTCATTACTTTACTCACAAAAATGAAAAATGCGGGAGGAGAACTGTTCCTAACTGCTCCCTCAGAGCATGTGAAAAAATTATTACTCATCACCAAGCTCAACGGGATATTTACAGTAGTTGAGTCAGTTAAAGAATTAAATCTCAGCTCTAAATAAAACCCCATCGGGGACTATTTTTAATCATTTGGCCGGCTTCTACGAATAAATACAAGCTTTGCTTGGTTTTCTTTCGCGATATCGCAAATTTCGGCCTTTAAAATCTTAGTGCACTGTTTAGATTCCGCATCAAATGAAGATGGATGTATTGTTAGGCCTCCAATGGGGCGATGAAGGTAAAGGTAAAATTGTAGACGTATTGGCTCCTCAGTATGAGGTAGTTGCTCGATTCCAAGGAGGTCCTAATGCAGGGCATACTTTAGAATTTGATGGTATCAAACACGTGCTGCACCAAATTCCATCAGGCATTTTCAGGTCTCAAATCCTCAACATCATCGGTAATGGAGTGGTCTTGGATCCTATTATTCTTAAAAAAGAAATTGAGGCGCTTGGAAAATTTTCAATCGACTACCGGAAGAACTTGGTGATCTCCAAGAAAGCCACCATCATCATTCCGACGCACAAACTTTTGGATGCGGCTTACGAGCAGGCCAAGGGGGATAAAAAAATTGGGTCTACCTTGAAAGGGATTGGGCCGACCTACCAAGATAAAATCGGTCGATCTGCACTCCGAATCGGGGATGTGTTGAGTCCAGATTTTAAGGAAAAATATGCAACCTTACTAGATAAGCATAAAACTACCCTTTCTTTCTATTCCTATCCTTTAGACGCTTTGGAAGAGATGGAACGCCAATTTTTTGAGGCGATTGAATTTGTTAAAACCCTTCCATTAATTGATAGTGAATACACAGTCAATGAAGCATTACAAGTGAAAAAGCGGATTTTAGCTGAAGGAGCTCAAGGATCTTTATTGGATATTGATTTTGGTAGCTATCCATTTGTAACGAGCTCCAATACCATGACAGCAGGTGCTTGTACGGGTTTGGGTGTAGCTCCATCCAAAATCGGGGAGGTGTTTGGAATCTTCAAGGCCTATTGTACCCGAGTGGGTAGTGGTCCTTTTCCAACCGAATTATTGGATAGCACTGGTGAGGCCATGCGCAAGGAAGGAAATGAATTTGGAAGCACCACAGGCCGACCTCGGCGATGTGGATGGCTGGATTTGCCTGCATTGAAGTATTCCATCATGATCAATGGAGTGACACAGTTATTCATGATGAAAGCAGATGTGCTCAATATTTTTGAAGAAATAAAGGTTTGTACGGCTTACGAGCTACCTTCTGGAGAGCAAATCGAGAAATTGCCTTTTGAAATCAATGAGCTTGATATCAAGCCAGTGTACAAGACGATGAAGGGTTGGTATTGTTCCTTGGCTGATGTAACCCAATACGATGAGTTTCCAGAACCGCTAAAAGAATATGTGACCTTTTTAGAAGGGGAACTGCAGGTGCCGATTAAATTGGTTTCCGTAGGGCCAGACCGCACGCAAACAATTATGCGATAGGGGAGAATCAGTTCTTAGAAAGCGCTTGACATTACTAGGTCAAGCGCTTTTTTTTTAGATTTTGACTTCCGTTATTTAGAATTCAATTGGTAGGTCTGTGAAGCAAATTTTCTATTTTCTTCTTGTTTTGGCGTTATGGCTACCCCCTGCACGGGTTGCAGCCCAGATTGGCTTTCCTTACTGCGAGTCTTTTCAAACAGCTAGTACACAAGCGCGAACCATTATTGGAGGAAATGCACAATTGGTGCTTGGTGCTGGGGTGTTGCGCTTGACTAATAATCAAACCAATCAGCGTGGTTTTGTGTATCTAGATGTGCCTTTCCCATCGACTTACGGCCTTAAAGCAGAATTTGAATATTTCAGTTATGGGAGCAATAACCAAGGAGATGGATTTGCTGCATTCTTATTCGATGGAGATACGCCAGTATTCAATGCGGGAGGATTTGGAGGGTCTTTAGGTTATGCACCCCGTAATCAGGAGCCGGGTTTATCCAATGCCTATTTGGGTATAGGTTTTGATGAATATGGAGGTTTTGGTACAAGTCAAGAGGGTAGAACAGGTGCTTTTGCTACCTTAGACCAGAACGGGAGAGCTCCAGATGCTATTGTACTCAGAGGACCTTCAATTCAGGGATATCCTTTTGTGGTAGGCAGAAGAACCAATGAAGTGGGGCCTGCTAAAAACGGATTAAACCCAGGGGATCAATTTACCATTAGTTCTGGTGGACTTGGGACCACCCGAGTTACAGATCGGAACAAGCCAGGCTATCGGAAGGTATTTTTGGAATTGCAGCCTAACTTAAATGGGCCAGGATTTTTCCTTAAACTCAGGACGGAGGTGACCACCGAACCCAATAAACCTAGGATAGTCACAATTTTTGATGGAGCTTATCAGTTTGTTGCTCCAAAGAATTTAAAGATCGGATTTGCAAGTTCAACAGGAGGATCTACCAATTTTCATGAAATCCGAAACCTAATTGTAGAGGTGGCGGCCGATGATGCGCTTCAGAATCCTGAAGGGGTAGACTTTAAAGATAAAGCTTCATGTGCGGGTCAGCTAAATCAATTTTACATCACCGATGAGGAGGTTCGCCTCCCCAATGAAAATAGCGCTATCCGTTGCTTGCAGTTTTATGCTTCCCTTGCAGATGTCAAAGAGGAAAGTGAAGATATCTGTGCTCAAGCGCGTTGTTTGGAGGAAAACAGAGTATTGATTATGCCTCAAGGAATTTTTCAAGCCAGTGATCAAGCGGGTGGCTACACCTTCCTTCCAAAAGAAGCCTTTATTGATCAAGAGGTGACGGTGTACTATACAATTACCGATAATTATGGAAAAACTTCCAAGCCAAATTCAATTACGCTACTTATAAAGGAGTCTCCAGACCCCATTACTTTAAAATTAAGTGGAGCAACACAAGCTCAAACTGAGCTTATTATTTGTGAGGGAGAATCTGTGAAGTTGGTCGGAGAAGGTAATGAGGCCTATACCCGATTTGAATGGAAAAAAGATGGAGTATTGGTAGGCGGAGCCACTCAAGCAGAGCTGCTAGTGAGCGACAAAGGAGTGTACGAAATCATTGGATACAATCGTAAAAATTGCCCTGCAATCAGTAACACCGTAAAAGTAAAGTGGGTGGAGTATCCTGTACTAAAGTTGAGCCAACCTGTAGTTGGCTGTACTATTGGTCAATCCTTGGATATTGGGAGTTTCATAAGTGGATTTGATGCACAGCGCTTTGATTATCGATTGGTAGGAGAGGGCTTGGACTTAGAAAATGAGGAGTTAAAGAAAGTAAGCACTTCAGGGAAATTTGAGTTGCAGGTGAAGCCTAAAGGAGTTACTTGTTATTCTCCTCCTGTAGTGGTGGAGGTGTATATTCAAGAAAAGGAATTGGAAGTAGCCTTTGATTTTGAAGTGGCAGGCACTGGGATCAAAGACGATGCTACTGGGGGAATATTCCCTGATGACGTGATTCAATTTACTGATTTATCTGAGGAGCGAATTGTCAAGTGGACATGGGATTTTGGAGATGAAACCAGTTCGGCGGAAAAGGAGCCTTCCCATGCCTATGGAAAAAAAGGAAAGTTTGAAGTGGTATTAATCGCTACGGATCGCTACGGTTGTCAAAACCGATTTACGAAAACGGTACAAATTACGAAGAGCTATCGCTTGTTGGTGCCCAATGCGTTTACTCCGCAGCAGGATGTGAATAAATTCTTTGTGCCTAAGTATAAAGGATTAGTAAGCGTAGAACTCTCCATTTTTAATTCATGGGGAGAGCTTATTTACAGAAACGCTGATTTATCACAAGAGGGTTGGGATGGTACAGTAAGTGGGAATTTACAAGAGGCAGGTTTTTACTTTTACAGCTTGGTGGGGAAAGCCACTGATGGTGAAAAGGTGGAGTCTACTGGAAAATTCAGATTGATACGATGAGGGGGTTTCTACTGGGTATAGTTTCCTTGTTTTTGATACCTATCCTAAGCTGGGGACAGGATGTTCAGTATAGCCAATATTATGCAAATCCCATTTACTTAAATCCTGCAATGATTGGGAATACCAGCATGAGCCGAGTGGGATTTAACTTTAGGAATCAGTGGCCAGCTTTGGATCAAACTTTTTTGGCCTACACAGCTTATTTTGATCACTACGAGGAGCGGTATAATTCAGGGGTTTCTTTAATTTTTCAAGGTGCCAATGAATCTTTCACTGAAACTAGTTGGAATGAGGTGGGTTTGGGGTATAGCTACCGGCTTCAGCTTTCAGAAGAACGTTTTATTCAAGCGGGAATACAGGGTAGTTTTATTACTAGGGATGCCTATTTTGGTCGGGTGATTTTTGGCTCTCAGTTGGATATTGATCGAGGGAGTATTGATTTTTCGGGAAATGGATTTGTGGGGGAAAGTCAAGTTCGAGACGTAGATGCACATGCTGGGTTAGTATATTATGGGAAGCGGACTTGGTTAGGAGCTTCTTTGGGGCACCTGCTTAGTCCTGATATCAGCTATTTGGTAGACGGCACGAGTCGCTTGCCCCAAAAAATAAGTATGCATGGGGGATATCGGTTTAGTTTGGATCCAGGAAACATTAATGATTATTTTAATAATACAGACCAGGAGCGCTCCTTTTCAGTAGGGTTCAACTACAAGCAACAGGGGCAATTTTCACAGTTGGATTTGGGGACAGAGTTTTTCTTTGAACCCTTGGCTTTTGGAATTTGGTACCGTGGACTACCTACAAAGTATGAGTTACCCAATCATGAGTCTTTGGTTGCTATGTTGGGAGTGAGTTTAGATTCTGGAATGGATGTAGGCTACAGTTTTGATTTTCCTATTTCCGCCTATAATTTAGGGCGTTCGGGTGGTTCGCATGAGGTTTCTGTACGTTATGTATTTTCTTCGCAATCTACTGGGAAGAAACGCTACCAATCCTTGCCTTCCTTCAGGTATTAAGTTGAAAGGGCTGTGGGAGTCTGATTTAAATGAAAAAGAGTTTGTATTTCATTCTTTTGTCGGATGGAGTAATTTTTTCCAGATCATTTTCAGTGCTTTAGCCTTTTTTAGTACTTATTTTTCGACTGAGGGTTTGTACTCGGAATAAAAAGCGGCATCTTTGCACTCCCAAAAGGGGGGTAAGCTTTCTGCGGGGAATTGTTTTGTGCGGGGATGTGAGATTGATAGATGAGGGATTTATTAAATTTATTTTAACAAATTTCTTGTTGTGGAGCGAAAGGGTGTTACCTTTGCAACCCTGTTCAGAAGGAATGGGAAAAAATTAAGGGATTAAAAGGGGTTGAAGCCCGATTAATGTACAGGTTCCGGAAAAGTCCGGAAGCAAGTTCTTTGAAGTGATGTAAGGCAAAAAAGATTAACCTGAGAATGGGGTGGTTTACGGGTATAATTTACCTGTAGACTGACTTATAATAATAGACAACATACAATGGAGAGTTTGATCCTGGCTCA
>JBILBQ010000128.1:0-6370 GCA_044353615.1 Algoriphagus sp.
TCTTGAGATCTTTATTCAACACCAATCCACTTCGGAACAAACTTTAATCGCTTTCTTAGCGAATCCCTTTCTCTGGATACTTGGGAACTACGGTCCTTCCAAAAGCTTTCAGCTCCTCAATCTGGCCTTCCATATCCCCATTGGGGTACAAACACGGTCCAATGCCTGCTTCTTTCTTTTTGTAATCCAAGTAGCCAATCACTATAGGAACATTAGCTCCAAGAGCAGTATGGTAAAAACCTGATTTCCATTTGGTTACTGCGCTTCGAGTACCTTCAGGAGTAACCATCACCACCAAATCATCTCGTTCATTGAGCATTTGGATCATTGCTTCGGTATAGGTTTGCTTCTTTCCACCAGGAATCCGCTTCCTATCAATGGGGATCGCTCCCAAGCCAGACAACAACCAGCCCAAGGGGCCTACCATCACTTCTTTTTTGATCGTAAATCGAACGGGGATATCCATCAAAAAAAATGCAGCTCTGGCATACATAATATCCCAGTTGGAGGTGTGAGGAATAGCAATTAAAACTGCCTTTTTTACACCAACAGGCCAATTTGGATTCAAGCGCCATCCGGCCAACCAAAATATAATTCGGGAAAGTAACTTCATCATAAATCGCTAGGTTGAGGTTGTAAGGGTTGGGAAATTTCGAGTAAACTAGGATTGGCTTCAATAACCTTCATGGCTTGGTTGTAACCCGCTTGAAAGAATTCAGGTGCCTTTTTCAAGTCAAAGACACCAAACTTACCCAATCCAGGAGCTTCTATAAAATAGGTACAAGCCGACTTACGGCTGTAGGCATTGAAATTCATGTTCATCATGACTGCGCGCTCCAAAAGATTTTTCACATTTCGAACCGCAGCCAATTCAGGTAAATGATTGCAATTGACCCCAATCAGTACCTCACAACTGGATTGCAAGGGTTCTACCGGCATGTTATTCAGCACACCTCCATCCACCAGGTACCGAGATTCATAAAAAATAGGTTCAAACATACCTGGAATACAGGATGAAGCCAATATCGGTTCGATCAACTTGCCAGAATTAAAATACACCACCTCCCCTTTTCCGATATCTGTGGCCGCCACATGCAGCGGTATTTTTAGTGATGCAAAATCATTGTGCGGCAGGTAGGTTTTCAATAGCTGGGCCAAACTATCCATGTTAAACAAGCCCTTCCAAGAGATAGCAGGTCGGATCAACTTGAAATAGTTGGTTTCAATGATAATCTTCAACACCTCATCCGGGCTATATCCCTGGCAATACATGGCGCCTACTATCGCTCCAGCAGAACTGCCACTCACCTGATTTGGAAAAATGCCCACTTCCTGTAAGGCCTTTAGCACTCCCAAATGCGAAATGCCCCGGACTCCTCCACCAGAGAAAGCAATTCCAATGCTTGGCTTAGAGTTCATCGAGTCGGAAAGTTTGATCGACACGTACGCCCTTTTCGGTCATTTTCACGGTGCAACACTCATTTACCGAATCGTGCTCTAAAAAAAGCACATACTGGTTTTGCGCTGCCTCCTCCAAAAATAGCTGCTTCTCCTGCAGGGTGAGTAAAGGACGGGTATCATAGCCCATCACATAAGGCAAGGGAATATGTCCCACGGAAGGGAGCAAATCGGCCATAAACACCACCGTATGCCCTTTGTACTGCATTTTGGGAAGCATTTGTTTATCCGTATGCCCATCCATGGTGAGGAAATCAAATCCTGGAAATAAGGATTTAGTGGCTAGGTCGAGGTACTTGAGCACCCCATGCTCTTGCAAGGGAAGGATATTTTCTTCCAAAAAGGATGCTTTTTCTCTTGGATTTGGAACCGTTGCCCAGTTCCAATGATCTTCGTTGGTCCAATAGGTCGCGCGAGGAAAAGTAAGTTCGTATTGCCCATGGGACCCATACTTCACACTGCCCCCACAATGGTCAAAATGCAGGTGCGTCAAAAAAACATCAGTGATGTCAGTAGGATGTACGCCCAGCTGCTGTAAACTTTTGGCTAAGCTAGCATCACCATGCAAATAGTAATGCGAAAAGAAGCGGGCATCTTGCTTGTCTCCTATGCCATTGTCGATTAAGACCAATCGATTGCCATCCGAAACAAGTAAGCAGCGCATGGCCCAAGGACAGAGGTTGTTTTCATCCGAAGGATTGGTTCGTGACCAGATGGACTTGGGAACTACACCAAACATGGCCCCGCCATCCAATTTAAAAAAGCCTGTGTCTACGGTAAAAAGCTCCATATCTGGTGATTAAGCACAAGTTAAAATCCTGTCAACTAGTTTGAATGCAAGCGGGATCACTAAGTTGGAAATGGAAAAATCGGAAAGACTTATTCCACGACTACACCCATCGCGCAGAACTTGTCTATGCGCTGGGAGATGCGTTCTTCTGCCTCAATTTTATCCAATTCAGCTAATGCCTTGCTGATAACCTCCTTGAGGGTTTTTGCCATTCCTTTAAGGTCCTTGTGTGCTCCTCCAAGTGGCTCTGGAATGATACCGTCTATCAGTCCATTGGATTTCATATCTGTCGCGGTCAACTTGAGCGCTTCTGCGGCTTGCTCTTTGTAATCCCAAGATCTCCACAAAATAGAGGAACAGGATTCAGGAGAAATCACAGAATACCAGGTGTTTTCCAACATGTAGACTTTATCTCCAATGGCAATGCCTAAAGCACCCCCGGAAGCTCCTTCCCCTATGATGATGCAAATCACGGGTACTTTGAGCATAAACATTTCTTTGATATTACGAGCGATGGCTTCTCCTTGGCCTCTTTCTTCTGCTTCTAAACCAGGAAATGCACCTGGAGTATCGATAAGCGTTACGATTGGCTTGTTGAACTTTTCGGCCATCTTCATCAATCGAAGGGCTTTACGATAGCCTTCTGGATTGGCCATTCCAAAATTACGTTCTTGGCGCTGCTTGGTATTTCTACCTTTTTGCTGTCCAATAAAAAGGACTGTTCGGCCATCAATATCACCCAAGCCACCAATCATGGCCTTGTCGTCTTTTACTGTGCGGTCCCCGTGCAGTTCAATAAAGTCGTTGGTGATCTCGTAGATGTAATCTAAGGCATAAGGCCTTTCTGCATGTCTAGAGAGCTGTACCCGCTGCCAGCGCGTAAGGTTATCGAAGGTTTCCTTTTTCAAATCTAAAATTTTACCCTCTAAAGATTGAATGTCCTTGCTTAGGTCGATATTTCTCCCCTTTGCCAACTCCTTCATCTCCTGCAATTTTTGCTCTAAATCAGCAATGGGTTTTTCAAATTCTAAGACCATTTCCGTAAATTTTTGAATAACAAATATAAGGATTAGTCTTAATCCCCGATGGAAATATTAAGTGAAAAGGTAGGATCACACAGGACATAAAATCCAGTATTGAAAGAGCAAAAGAAAAAATTAAAGCAAGGACTACCCCAGTTTTGCCAGCACACCGACAAAACTACCCGAAAACAAAAAAGTCCCTAATTTCTTAGGGACTTTAAGCGGAATGGACGGGACTCGAACCCGCGACCTCCTGCGTGACAGGCAGGCATTCTAACCAGCTGAACTACCACTCCAAGGCTAGAAAAGACAAGAAATCAAAGATTAATTATCCAATTAAATACAAGTAACGAACTCAAAATAAGTAAGTTACAATCGATGCGGAATGGACGGGACTCGAACCCGCGACCTCCTGCGTGACAGGCAGGCATTCTAACCAGCTGAACTACCACTCCGTTTCCCTTCACTTTTGAAGTGGTGCAAAGGTAGAAAAAGGGAACTT
Source organism: Algoriphagus sp. (assembly GCA_044353615.1). Taxonomy (GTDB): domain Bacteria; phylum Bacteroidota; class Bacteroidia; order Cytophagales; family Cyclobacteriaceae; genus Algoriphagus. The sequence goes on from JBILBQ010000128.1 coordinate 3,773, forward strand.
ATCCGCAATAAATCAACTTTATTTTTTTAATAAAGAGCAAGTATCTCCTTCGCTGTCAAACAAATAAATATGGTTTGGGTAGCATCAAACGGCACGTTCATCCACCAGGACCTGCACATTGGGGTGAAGCCAAAGGAAGGATGCTGGAAATTGACCAGATACCACTGGGTCCTGCAAGCGCTCAAAAGCTTCTTTTTTGCCAGAACCCGCTATAAATAAGAGGATGAGTTTGGATTGCATGATTCCCCGAAGCCCAATCGTCATTCCAAAACTCGGCGGTTGCTTCAAGGTCTTCAGCATCCCATTGGCTAAGGTAGATGGAGCCAATTCACATACATGATACGGAAGCTGATGTGCTTCGCCTGGTTCATTGAGCGCAATGTGTCCATTGACCCCTATTCCCAAAATGCAAATATCCAAAGGCCCCTCTCCCTCCAGTATCTGCTCCATTTTTAGACAAGCTCCTTCAGGATCTGAAGTATCCGGGTCAATGGTCCAGTAGCGATCTGCTGGAATGCCCATCGGCTGCACAAACTTTTGCTGGACATCCAATTCGGAAGTAAAAGGAGAATTAGGTTCCAAGCCTCCCCACTCGTCTAGTTTGATGACCCGAAGCTGTTCCCCAAATTCAGGGTGTAGGTTCTTGTGAGCCACCATTTGGGCATAGGTACCGGAAGGTGATCCACCACTGGCTACACAAAACAAAAGATCCGGCTTTTTTTCCACCTCTTTTTTGATCAATTCAAATCCTTCGGTACTCATTGACTCAAAGTCAGAAAAAAAATGAAAGTTCATACCTGCTGTTGTTTGGGTGGTTCAAATAAAGGTTAGTGGAATAAATGTATTACATCATTCAGTTCAAAAACAAAAAATGCCTAGAGAAAACTTCCTCCCATCAATTAATTAGCTATAAATCCAAAACCCTTCTTATCTTACTTTTCAATTTGACTGGTATCCCTATTACTTATGAAAAGACATCACCTACTCCTCTTACTAGCGCTGCTCGTTCTTGGACATCCGCTGCTTGCGCAGAAAAAAGCTCCTGCAAAAGCTAATCCACTCAAACAAGCGGTTCAACAAACCATCGATGCACAATTTGCAGACATGACCGAACTGAGTGATAAAATTTGGGCCTTTGAAGAGATTGCTTTTCAAGAAAGTCAATCCTCCGCCGCCTTATCTGCCTACGCAGAAAAACTTGGATTTAGAGTAACAAGAGGCGTGGGTGAACTCCCAACTGCTTTTGTAGCTGAATATGGATCTGGGGCACCGATTATTGGCATTATGGGGGAATTTGATGGCCTTCCAGGATTGTCTCAGAACAAAGTTCCTTTCAAAAGCCCCTTGCATGCTGGAGCCCCAGGTCATGGATGTGGACACAATTTATTTGGAGTTGCTTCACTAGGGGCGGCTTCCGCAATCAAAGATCTCATTGCATCTGGACAACTTAAGGGCACCATTCGTTTTTACGGGACTCCTGCTGAAGAAAAGTACTTTGGCAAGCTATGGATGATTCGAGCAGGATTGATGAATGATGTAGACATCATGATGGATTGGCACCCTGCCGATGAAACCAAAACTGAAGTTCAAAAAGGCTTGGCCTTGGTCGACTTTTTGGTGGAGTTTAACGGCCAAACCGCCCACGCTTCCGGTGATCCTTGGAATGGACGATCTGCCTCCGATGCCCTTGAATTATACACGAATGGCATCAACTACTACAGAGAGCATATCAAACCCACCGTACGCATTCACTACCACATCCAAGATGCAGGCAAGGTAGTCAATGTAGTACCCGACTACAGCCGTCTTTGGGTTCGTGTAAGAGACACAAGCAGAGATGGCCTACTTCCTGTTTGGAAGCAAGTAGAGAAGATGGCTTCTGGCGCAGCGATCATGGCCAATGTAGATCATAAAATCACCTTGGTTTCAGGTGTACATGAAATTTTGGTAAACCGCACCGGTTCGGCCGTCATGCAAAAAAATATTGAGGCATTGGGTGCCATCTCTTATACCGAAGAGGAACAAGCTTTTGCTAAAAAAATCCAGGAAGCCAATGGCAAACCACTTGTAGGTGTGATTTCTGAAATCAAACCTATGGAAGAAACGCAAGAACACAGCATGGGTGGAAGTACCGATGTGGGCGATGTAAGCTGGGTAGTGCCTACCATCCGTATGGGTGCTACAGTAGCTCCCACTGGAACTCCGTGGCACTCTTGGGCTGTGGTAGCCTCTGTCGGCATGTCTATCGGTCACAAAGGCATGGGCTATGCCTCTAAAGCCCTTGCAATGACCATGATTGACCTCTACCAAAACGAAGTGTTGCGCAACGAAATCAAAACTGAATTCAAGCAAAAGAAAGGAGACTATGTTTACAAAGGAATCGTTCCTGATGGTCCTCCCCCTTTGAAAGCTGGCTATTAATTTATACCGCCCTCTGTTACCAAACAGAGGGCTTTTTTTATCCTAACTCCCTGATTTTCTTTTTATTTTAAACTTATTTCAAGTTTTCTAGTTTGGTATCTGTAAACATTTAAAAACTATACCAATGAAAAATTTCAAACTAGTAACTTTTGCCCTTTTGGGTTTTGCAGCTACCAG
>JBILBQ010000043.1:0-20298 GCA_044353615.1 Algoriphagus sp.
CTAATAATGTAGTCGTCTTTTTCTCCTGTAATCACTTTCACTAAATGCTCAATACCAAAACGCTCTTGAGTCTCCTTCACAGCCTCTAAGGCAATGCAAAGCGCATGTACTCCATCAAATGTTTCGCGCTCCCGTTTGCAGTTGTCGCAAAAGCCACAATCCTTTTCAAGAATCTCTCCAAAATAATTCAGTATAAACTTTCGCCTACAGACACTTGTCTCGGAGTAGGCTGACATTTCCTGCAGGAGGATTTTGGCATTCTCTCGTTCCGTAACCGCTTTATCCTTATTGAACTTGTCTAATTTGACGATGTCTTCGTAGCGGTAAAACATCAGACAGATTCCTTCTAATCCATCTCTACCTGCTCTTCCCGTTTCTTGGTAATAGCCTTCAAGTGATTTGGGCACATCGTAGTGAATCACATACCGGACATCTGGTTTGTCAATTCCCATCCCGAAGGCAATAGTCGCTACAATGACATCCAACTCTTCGTTTAGGAAATCATCTTGGGTTTTTATACGAACTGCTGAATCCAAACCTGCATGGTATGGAGCAGCATTAATTTGATTGACTTTTAGTAATTCAGCAATCTCTTCTACCTTTTTTCTACTCAAGCAATAGATGATACCAGATTTTCCTTTGTGTTGCTTGATGAATTTGATGAGTGATTTCTTTGAATCATTTTTTACTTTTGGCCGTATCTCATAATACAAATTCGTACGGTTGAAAGAGGATTTAAATAAATCCGCTTCCTCCATCTGTAAGTTGCGCTGTATGTCTTGCTGCACCTTTGGAGTGGCAGTGGCCGTCAATGCAATGATCGGTAGATGGGGGGCAATTTGGGCTACAATGGATTTGATCTTTCGGTATTCTGGGCGAAAATCATGCCCCCATTCTGAGATGCAGTGCGCCTCATCGATGGCTACGAAACTTAAATGTGCTTCCTTCAAAAATGCAATGTTTTCCTCCTTAGTTAAGGATTCTGGCGCCACATAAAGCAGTTTGGTTTTCTTTTTCAAAACCTCATTCTTTACTTTGGTAGCTTCAGATTTGGTAAGCGTAGAGTTTAAAAAATGTGCATTTACCCCTATTGCATTGAGCTGATCTACTTGATTTTTCATCAAGGCGATTAAAGGTGAAATGACGATGGCAGTTCCTTCACTCACCACTGCAGGCAACTGGTAGCACAGCGATTTCCCAGCTCCAGTGGGCATAATCACAAAGGTATTCCGCTGGTTGAGTAAATTATCAACTATAAGTTCCTGGTTTCCACGGAACTGACTAAATCCGAAGATTCTCTTGAGTTCTAACTTTACTTTTTCTTCCACTAGAAGAAAGGGCTTTGAGGGTGATGTCTACCTGGGCACCAGATTGAACGATTACTTTTATACCTTTGTACAAAACTAGTGATTAACGCAGGTAAAATTGAAGTTAACAAAAAATATTAGAAACACCGCCGTTCGGGTTCTTTTAAATGAATCCGAAGCTATAGCAAAGCTTTCAACGCTCTTTAATGCTGATTTTGAAAACTGTGTAAACCACCTACTTCAGTCTAAAGGAAGGTTGGTGATTACGGATACGGGAAAGAGTGCTTGGATAGCCAATAAACTGATGGCCACGCTCAATTCTACCGGCACTCCTGCACTTTTTATGCATGCTGCCGATGTAATCCAAGGTGACTTGGGTATGGTTCAGCCAGAGGATACTGTTCTTATTATCTCCAAATCCGGCAATACAGCATAGATCAAGGTGCTTATTCCTTTGGTCAAGCAGCTGGGAGTGAAGGTAGTGGCCTTGGTTTCCAATACTCAGTCTTATCTGGCCGAACTAGCCCGCTTTGTCCTCAATGCGACGTTTAAAGAAGAGGCTTGTCCGCATAATTTAACTCCACCACAAGAACTGAGCTCACTTGGCGCTTGGAGATGCCTTGGCTATCTGCCTTTTAGAGGCTCGTGGATTTACCTGTTCAGATTTTGTACGCTACCATCCAGGAGGATCACTAGGGAAGCAGCTGTACATGAAAGTAGGGGACCTGCTTTCCAGCAATCAGTTGCCAACAGTGAATGAAAAGGCAAGTGTCGCGGCAGTTATAGTAGAGATCTCAAGCAAGCGATTGGGCGCTACAGCGGTGTTGAACGACGCTGGAGACTTAATTGGAATTATTACTGATGGAGATTTAAGGAGAATGCTTCAAAAAACCCTGTCTATTCAGGATCTCCAAGCAAAAGAAATTATGACGGCAAATCCAAAATCAATTGGGGTTGAGGATTGTGCAGCTGCAGCATTTGTATTAATGAAAACGAATAATATCACACAATTGGTTGTCCTCGATGGTAAGAAAATCGCTGGATTTGTGCATATTCATGACTTAATGAAAGAAGGTATTATTTAAGCTTCCATGAAGGATCAACCTTACATCGTAATTATGGCCGGAGGGGTTGGTTCCCGATTTTGGCCCTACAGCAAAAGCAGTAAGCCCAAGCAATTTTTAGATGTCTTGGGCACGGGTAGAACCTTGCTGCAAATGACTTTTGATCGGTTTAAGGAAATCGCTCCAGCGGAACAATTTTATGTAGTGACCAATCAAGCGCATGCTGGCCTCGTAAGTGAACAACTTCCAGAGCTTCTTGATCACCAAATACTAGCAGAGCCACTTCGAAAAAATACAGCTGCCTGCTTAGCCTATGCGGCTTATAAGATTTCAAATTTAGATCCAAATGCGACCATGGTAGTGGCTCCCGCGGATCACCTTATTTTGCAGGAAGGTCGATTTCTACAAACTTTGGTTACTTCCATCTCAGCTGCTCAAGTTAACAATAGGCTGCTCACGATAGGGATCAAGCCCAACCGACCAGAAACCGGTTACGGCTACATTCAATACCTTCAAAATGCCGAAGATAAAGAGGTATTGAAAGTGAAAACCTTTACAGAAAAGCCCAATGCCAAACTTGCTACTACCTTCTTGGAAAGTGGTGATTTCGTTTGGAATTCAGGCATGTTTGTTTGGAAAGTGGAAAGTTTGATTGAGGCTTTTCGGAAACACATGCCAGACCTAGCAGATGTTTTTGAAGAAGGTAAACATCAGTTTGACACAAGTACCGAGGCAGATTTTATTGCTATTGCCTATACGACACTAAAAAATATTTCCATTGACTACGGCATCATGGAAAAATCAGACCAGGTATATGTAGTTCTTGGAGATTTTGGTTGGTCAGATATTGGCTCTTGGCAAAGTTTACACGAGCTTCGAGATAAGGACGACCAAAATAATGTAGTCGAGGCTAATGCAATACTCTATGAAACTGAAAATTGTTTCATCAAAACAGATAGCGATAAGCTCGTGGTTGTTCAAGGATTAGATCACTACCTGATCAATGAATCTGATAATGTACTGCTGATTTGTAAACTGGATGCCGAAAATAAGTTTCGGGATTTTGTAGCTCAGGCGAAGAAAAAAGGAGAGGATTTCATTTGAAATCCTCTTTTTTTATTTTTTGCGTTGCCGTATGGCCTCGTAAATTGCTATTCCCGCGGATACGGATACATTCAAACTTTCAATATTACCTGCAAGTGGGATTTTGACCCGGTCATCTACCATTCCCATAATCTCTTGGGAAATCCCATCCTCTTCTGATCCCATGATGAGCGCTACGGGAGATGCAAAGTCTCCCTCATACATCAATTTCTCTGTTTTCTCGGTGATCGCAATGAGTGACAACCCCATTTTCTGCAAATCTCTGCAGGTGTAAAACAGGTTTTTGACACGAGCTACAGGAATGAAATTCAAGGCTCCAGCAGAGGTTTTTACGGCATCGGAGTTAATCTGAGCACTTCCTTTTTCAGGAATCACGATGGCATCTACGCCTGCACATTCTGCTGTTCGTGCAATCGCTCCAAAATTCCGCACATCTGTCAAATGATCCAATACCAAAATCAGAGGAGCTTTACCCACTGCATAGCACTGATCAATTACATTATCTAGCGACGCATAGGCAATGGTGGACATCTGCGCTACTACACCTTGGTGATTTTTACGCGTGATGCGGTTCAGCTTGGCATCTGGTACGCGTACCACCGGAATGTGTTCGGCCTTGCAAAGCTGAAGTAATTCCTTGATGAGGTCGTTGTTGAGTTCTTTTTGAACCAGTACTTTGTCAATCTCTTTACCGGCATGGATGGATTCCATCACTGCTCGGGTTCCAAAAATAAAATCTTTGTCGAAGGCTCCTTTATCGATTAGAAAGCCATCCTTCCGCTTCTCCATTGTGAAATGTTTTTGAACCAAATCGGCTGATAAGCTCTTGATCTGTTCAGGGTATAGAAATGTGGGCTAAGAATCGTTTTAACCCGCGTAAAGGTAAACCTAATTTTGGAAGTGTCGTCTATGCCAGCGTACGACCAAACTTCCCGATCTTCAAAAAAATTGACTTCCTGAGGTGGTCCCATTACAATGTAGACCATCCCGCGATCTGTTTTCCAGCCTTCTTTGAAGTCGGTAAAAAGGATGTTGGAAAACTCTACCATTTTGAAATAATTTCGAATTAGCTCCTTTGCTGCTTCTTCATTTCGAGTCAAATTAAGCCAATACGCATCCAGAGCCTTCTTTTTGTCCTGCGCCAGTAGTAGGCTCTCGTGTTCTTTTTTAGTTGAAATGTAGGTAGCCATCTCAACCATCTCATTCCAATCTTTGACTTTAGGGAAGGCATCATGCACAGTTCGAAGTAATAATCCGGTGGAAGCAGTGCTATCGGACTGAAAAAAATAATACCCCTCATCCGTCAGCGTTTTTGGGATATTTGCTAAGAAATCGCCTCGATTTTCTACGACTACTTCCTTGGGTACATCGGCAAGTCGGGTTTCCATAGGAGGAAAAGGTACCGCAGAGGGGCTTGGGTAAAAAAATGAAAATAGGGTAGGACCCTTACTTGTTTTAAAGAGGATCGATTGGTCTTTTGTAAGGTAGTTTTGATCGAATGGAACTGCATTGGCATAGAAATAGCCAAAATTAGGTTGATCAAACACAAAGGAACCCTTCAAATCCAAATGGGTGGTGTAAGTATCTTTTTGTCGGCTGTCTACCGCTTCAAAAAACGCAATTGCTGTTCCCTGAGAAGGAGGTATTTCTACTGTAGTTTCAAAAACCCAATGCCGCTCCGTATCAGCCAGCAATTGCTCAGCACCCAGCTTTATTTTTTTTTCAAGTTGGATTTCCTCTTCGTAGGAAGAAAGTAGCGTATAACTGAGTTGGTAGGTCTCCAAACTGGCATTTTCTTCGATTTTTTCCGCTACAAATTGCAGTTTGTAGGCCGTGTCTGAAACTTTAATAGGGATGATTTTTAGTCCCAATCGTGCATAAATTGAATACCGAAGTGCCTGGTCCGTGGAGCTCAGCGTTGTTTGTGCAACTGTGGTGTAGGACAGGGTAACTAAAAAGCAGAATAAAGGCAGCAGCTTGAAGTACTTTTGATTCATTTGGTTTAGTTCTCAGGTTTTAAAAATTAGCCTTACTTTTGCCAAAATACTAAAATTTCTAATGGCTACCTATACAACGGAAATTGCTTCAGATAAGTTGATCAGTGACAATCCCATTCATCAACGATTGCTCAAAGCCTATATTGCTGCCAAGCCCTGGATTTCTGGAAATTTGCTTGAAATCGGCTGTGGTGAAGGAAGAGGCGTGGAGGAACTGTTGCCACATGCAACTCAATACTTGGGCTTGGATAAAATCGGTGAGGTAATTCAAACCTTGCAACAAAAATACCCAGGCGTAGCCTTTCAGCAGGCTGTAATCCCTCCCTTTGAAGGAATTGCCGACAATACCTACGATACCATTGTGAGCTTTCAGGTGATCGAACACATCTACGAAGACCGTCTTTTTCTCCAAGAAATCTACCGAATGCTGAAGCCAGGTGGGAAGGCCATAATTTCTACTCCAAATAACACCCACACGCTCTCTCGAAATCCTTGGCACGAGCGCGAATACATCCCACAGCAATTGATTGACTTGGCTCAGCCGATTTTTGATCGCATTGAAGCGAAAGGAATTGGGGGGAATGGGAAGGTTTGGGCCTACCACGAAGCCAATCGCAAGTCTGTACAAAGAATCATGCGTTTTGATATCCTAGATCTGCAGCACAAGTTGCCCAATTCAGTGCTCAGATGGCCTTATGAATTCTTGAACCGATTCAATCGGGATCGCCTGCACCGTACCCAAGGAAGTTCAGTTGTGGCTATTTCCCATGAGGATTATCCAGTGGTGGAAGACCCAAAGGAAGGACTGGACTTATTTTACATCCTCTGGAAGAAATAATTGGATTATCCGCAATCAAAAAAGGCCAGCAGAACTAAATCTGCTGGCCTTTTTTCGTCTAGCGGGAAGTTATCTTCTACGGATGGTACTTGGATCCTCACTTTCTTTTCCAATTAGGCTTTCCAACCTTTTTTTCAAATCCAGTGATTTTTCGGTGTAGCCGCGTTCTTCCAGTAAGGGGATAAAATACTTGATCATCTCGATGGATACCAGCAACTCTCGATCGTATCCGAGATCATTCTTGGTGTAGAACGTGATCATGTCGAAAGAGCGTTTCGAAATTACGTCTACGATTTCCATGGCTTTTTCGTCTTCACCCACTTCAAAAAACAATGGAACGGATTGGCCGCTGCTCAAATCATAGGGAACCGCTTTGTCAGGAATTGTTGCCAATCCAAAATTCAAGAGCTTGGCTGCATCTGCCAGCTTGTCCTCGTCTATCAGCGCAAGGGCAATGGAATTGAGCGCGCTACGATGGTTGGAAGTAAATCTTCGGTACTCCTCATCCAAGTACACATTGGGGTCATTCATGCCTCTGAAGGCAAAATTCTCCATGTAATTCTTCATGGCCAAGTTGGTGTTCACCAATTCTTCTCGAACTGTGTCTGGCTTCCGAATAGGGAGTAATCGGTAGGTCAAGCCTTCCATGACCACATGCTCTTCTAGGTTTAATCCCAAAGTAGACAAGGAAGTATTGTTGAAATAGATCGGTCGTTCCCAATTGTTGCTCACAATCAAATCTACCAACATTAATGTTCCTTTGGTGACGTAATTCCCTCCGACTTGCAAGTTCATCTGTGGCACAAATAAGTCCTTGAACTGTGGGGGAACAATCTCATCATTTGCTAGGAAGCTGCTATCGACATCCAAAATTAAATTTCGAGAAGGAACCATGTTGATCACGGTTTTTCCTGAGGTTTTCATTTGAAGCAATTCAGACCCGCTGTTGATCAGCTTGAGGTATTCACGTGCAGAAACGGCCTGTAATCCTTCCTTTTCCATCACGTAGATGACATCGTTGGTACCCTTTTGATAGCGTTCAGGTGCTAGTGAAAATGGTAAAGCCTCCGATTCATTGGCTGGTCGAGTCATCTGATCTACATACCAGTCCGTGTCAAAATAACTCAAGACAATTACCCGAACATCGGTACGGAAGTTTTCGACCTCTTGCACGTACCAGAGTGGGAAGGTGTCGTTATCTCCTCCAGTAAATAGAATGGCATTTGGCGCACAAGAAGCTAGGAAATTTCGTGCCGCATCCACGGAGAAATACCTGCCTTTCCGGTTGTGATCGTCCCAGTTTTCAGACGCCATCAAACCAGCAATTGGTAAGGTCAATAGGGTTGCTGCCAATCCAGCTGTTGTTAGGTTTTTGGTGGCTTTATTCAAGCCATGCGCAAGGGCGAGGGCACCCAAGCCAATCCAAATGGCAAAGGCATAAAAGCTACCCACATAGATGTAGTCGCGCTCTCTAGGCTCAATGGGAGGGGAGTTGAGGTAGAGTACCAACACTACCCCCATCATCAAGAAGAGCATGAGATTTACGTAGAAGAACTTCTGATCTTTCTTTGCTTGGAAGAAAAAGCCGACCAATCCCAAAATCAAGGGGAGCATGAGGTAGTTGTTGTGCGCCTTGTTATCCGTGATGTATTCGGGATACTTGTCCGAGAAGGCATCAGCAATTCCTAGCCAATTTGCATCGGAGAAGTCACTTTCTCTGCCGGAGAAGTTCCACAAGAAGTATCGCCAATACATGTGACCCAACTGGTGGCTAAACATGAAATACAAGTTGTCCCCAAAAGTGGGCTCTTGTCCTTCCTTCAAGCCCAATTTGGCGCGGTAGATCCGCTTGTGGCTCTCCTGGGTGGAGTAGATTCGAGGGAGAATTGTGGTTTTTTCAGGATCGTAGGTATTCTTCAAATCGTAGTCTACAATCTCGTATGAATTCTTACCCTTCATGTAGATGGGGTCTCCTTCTTCTTGATCAGTTAACGTAGCGGTGAAATATTGCCCGTGCAAAAGAGGTCTGTAGCCGTATTGCTCACGCTTCAAGTAAGAAACATAACTGATGATGTCTTTGGGTGCATTTTCATTGATAATAGGATCCTGGTTAGACCGTACCACAATCAATGCATAGCTTCCATAACCAATCAAAATAAAGGTAAGGGAAAGCAAAATGGTGTTTAGAACTGCCAGCTCTCGCTTGATGGAAATTCGGAATGCCAGGACTAGGGCACTCACAAAAAGCAGCATAAAAAATACGATTCCGGATCCAAAAGGCAATCCCATGGAATTGACCATCCAGATTTCCATTGCTCCTGCAAGGCTTGGGAGACCAGGAATAATCAAGTTATTGATGATGATCAAGGCAACTCCACCCAAGAACATCGCGAAAATCGCGCCTTTTAAGCTTGGATTTGGATACTTCTTGAAGTAATAAATTAAGGCTAGGGCAGGAAGTGTGACCAAGTTGAGCAAGTGAACCCCGATAGAGAGGCCTACTAGGTAGGCGATAAATACCATCCACCTGTTTTCCTCTTTTGGGTCTTTGATCACATCCCACTTCAAAAACGCCCAAATCACAATGGCGGTGAAGAAAGAAGACATGGCGTATACTTCAGCCTCTACAGCGGAAAACCAGAAGCTATCTGAAAAGGTGTACACCAAAGCGCCCACCAAACCAGCTCCCATCAAAGAGATGGTTTGGCCCTTTGTTTCTTCTCCTTCTACTACCGAAAAGAGTCGCTTACCCATCAAGGTGATGGACCAAAATAGGAAAAGGATGGTGAATCCAGCGAACAATGCACTGCCAATATTCATCCAATAGGCCACCTGCAAGGGATCTCCCATAGCAAGGAATCCGAACATGCGGTAGACCAACAGCATGAAGGGAGCACCGGGAGGATGGGGAACTTGGAGCTTGTAGGAAACGGCAATAAATTCCCCTGGATCCCAAAAACTAGCCGTTTGCTCGACAGTAAGGACGTATACGAGCGTGGAGATGGCAAAAATAAGCCAACCGCTGAGGTTGTTGATTTGCTTGTAAGTGAGCATTAATTCGGTCAATTAGAGCTACGAAACTATGAAATTTTAGACCAACTCGGGAATTTTTGAATTTTTTAACCATTCCAAATACTGCCGAACTAGTCATGTGACAAAGATTACTGGATGTAAGGTTGGGCTGACCGTACCTTTGTAAGGTAATTTGAAAACTAAACCAACATGTTACCTAAAGCCAAAACATTTCAAGAGCTTATCGACGGGGATACCCCGGTATTGGTAGATTTCTTTGCTGAATGGTGTGGTCCATGCAAAATGATGCAGCCCATTTTGGAAGACACATCCAAGCAGCTTGGAGACAAAGTGAAAATTGTAAAAGTAGATGTAGATCGCAATCCTCTTGCCGCAAGTAAATTTCAAGTAAGGGGAGTGCCTACCTTGGTGCTTTTTGCCAAAGGAGAGATCGTCTGGAGACAATCTGGCGTCGTACCTACCCATCAACTTATACAGCATATCCAAACTAATCTTCTCGCAAAAGCCTAAGCTCGTGTGACAAAAGTCATCTAAATCACTAGATCCGAGGGCTAATTTTGACTCTGAATTGAAACAAAAACGATAACAATAAAAATCTATACACATGAAAATTGAACAAATCTACACGGGATGTTTGGCTCAGGGAGCCTATTACATTGAATCTGACGGGGAAGCAGCGATCATTGATCCACTAAGAGAAGTGCAGCCGTACATTGAAAAAGCTGCACGTCGCAATGCCAAAATAAAGTATGTGTTTGAAACGCACTTTCATGCTGACTTCGTTTCAGGGCACAAAGACCTCGCTGCTAAGACAGGAGCTAAAATTGTATACGGACCTACAGGCTTAAAAATGGGCTTTGAAGCCATCATTGCGGAGGACAATCAAGTATTTACTTTGGGAAAGGCAAAAATCAAAGTAATTCATACCCCTGGCCACACGACAGAATCCGTTTGTTACTTATTGACCAACGAGGAAGGAAAAGAAGAGGCTATTTTTACAGGTGACACGCTGTTTATTGGAGATGTAGGTCGTCCAGATTTGGCACAAAAGGTGGTAAAAGACCTTACTCAGGAGAAATTGGCTGGCTACCTATATGATTCCTTGAGAAACAAATTGTTGCCTCTTTCAGATGACTTGATCGTCTATCCAGCTCACGGAGCAGGTTCTGCATGTGGTAAAAACATGAGCAAGGAAACATCCGATACCTTGGGTAATCAAAAGAAGGTCAATTATGCGCTTCAGGAAATGACCAAGGAAGCATTTATCAAAGAGGTATTGCATGGTTTGACACCTCCTCCGGCTTATTTCCCTCAAAACGTAATGATGAATATCGAAGGATACGACAGTATCGATGAGGTACTAGAAAGAGGGGTTAGACCTTTGAGTCCAGCTGAATTTGAAGCTGCAGCTAACGAAACTTCTGCCTTGATTTTGGATACCCGTGATGCACAGTCATTTGCCAAGGGCTTTGTTCCAAACTCGATCAACATCGGTATCGAAGGAAGCTTTGCAGTTTGGGTGGGAGCCATGATTCCAGACTTGAAGCAGGAGATTTTGGTGGTTGCGGATGCTGGTATGGAAGAGGAAGTAATCACCCGATTGGCTAGAGTAGGTTATGACTATTCCATTGGATACTTAGCAGGTGGATTTGCTGCCTGGAAAAATGACGGCAGAGAAGTGGATTCCATCACTTCCATCTCGGTTGAGGAATTTGCAAAAATAAAAGAAGGAGATCCAAACATCAACGTTCTTGATGTGCGCAAGAATTCTGAGTACTTGTCAGAACATGTGATCGAAGCTGAGAACGCTCCTCTAGATTACATCAATGACAGCATGTTGAAAGTGGATAAAAACAAAACCTACTATGTACACTGTGCAGGTGGATACCGTTCTATGGTTTTCAACTCCATATTGAGAGCAAGAGGGTACGACAACCTAATCGATATCGCTGGAGGATTTAAGGCAATCAAAGAATCCGAAAAGGTAGAAGTATCGGCTTTTGTTTGTCCAAGCACCTTATTGTAAGCATACAATAAGGAACAAACAGGTATCCCATTAAAAATGGCAGGTCTTTGGATCTGCCATTTTTAGTTGGAGCTGTGTTGATGTGATGAAAGTCACAAGATCAGGAGACCTATTCTATAGAAATTTACACGTATGCATTTAAAAGCATTTTTGATCGCTATTTTGTTTCTAGGGGCATTCGGTAAGGGAATTGCGCAACACCATGAATCAAATGATGCAAATAGTTCCGACAGCTCAGAGATGTTTGGAAAGGTGTTAAACACTGGTGATTTTGAATTTCACCTTCGCTCGTATTTTATGCATACCAACAATGTGGATGGCCTTTTGGATTATTCTGCTTGGGGTACAGGAGCAGGCTTGGGGTATTTTAGCCCACGGTGGAAAGGTTTGGGAGTTGCTTTCAGTGGTTTTTTTGTGTTTAGGCATCTTGAAAATAATTTAACGATAGCCGATCCAAAAACTGGAATGGGCAACCGTTACGAAATCACCTTGTTTGATATCCATCATCCAGAAAACAACAAGGATATGGACCGGTTGGAGGAGTTTTTTGTTTCCTATGCTGACAAAAAGTTTACAGCATGGTTTGGAAGGCATCATTTCGAGAGCCCTTTACTCAATGCTTCCGACAATAGATTGCGACCAAATTTATTTAGCGGTTTTTCAGGCACTTACACTACAAACTCAGGGTTTAAAATTTCTGCAGCTTGGTTATCGCATTTAATTTCAAGAGGATCTTTGGAATGGGTGCCTGTAGAAGAGTCGCTTGGATTTTACAGTACAGGTCGAAATCCAGACGGCTCCAAAGAAACCTATACCCATCATGTTTCCTCCAATGGAATTGGGGTTCTTGGCTTTGAATACCAAAAAGACAAGCTTCAGGTACAATCTTGGAACTACCTCGCAGAGGGGATATTCGCGACTAATTTTTCAGAGATCACAGGGACAATTGCTACTGGAGCGTCAAAAGAATGGCTGTATGGAGTACAAGGATTTATTCAGCAAGCCGTAGGTGAGGGTGGAAATCCAAACCCTTCCCAGGCGTACACCTTGCCGGAGGAAAAAACCCACGGCATCGGTCTTAAATCCGGAATTCATTATGGGCATAGCGAACTGGCCCTCAATTTTCTTTACATTTCTGATCAAGGGCGCTTTTTATTTCCTCGGGAATGGGGGAGAGAAAAGTTTTTTGTAAGCATGCAGCGGGAACGTTTTGAAGGAATGGGTGGGGTACGTGCTCTTGGTATTTCGTATGATAAAACCTTTATTCACGACAAACTTAAAATTTCTCTGGGGTCAAGTTATGTTCAAACCCCAGGACTTGAAGATTTGAGATTAAATAAATATGGATTGCCCAATTACATCCATTTTATTGGCTTAGTGGATTATCGATTTGATGGCTTTTTCAAAGGCTTGGATTTACAACTATTAGTTGCTCATAAAAATGAAGATAGCGCGAAAGTAATCCCGCTAGAATACGTAATCAATCGTGTAAATATGACGAATGTTAACTTAATTTTAGATTATAGATTTTAAACAAACACAACCAAATAAAACCCTATGAATCAATTTATTGAATGGATTTCTCAACCTTGGCCTTGGTACGTGGCGGGGCCTATGATTGGACTTACCGTACCTGCACTCCTTATTCTTGGGAACAAGACCTTTGGGATTTCCTCTTCCTTGCGACATGTGTGTGCCGCATGCGTTCCTGCAGGAATTCCTTTCTTTACCTACGATTGGAAGAAAGAGATCTGGAATCTCCTTTTTGTCCTAGGAACAGCCATTGGTGGTTTTATAGCCATGAATTTCCTTGCAAACCCAGATACGATTGTTATTTCCGAGGCAACTCAAGCAGATTTGAAGGCTTTAGGAATCACCAATTTTTCAGATTTAATGCCACTTGAAATTTTCAACTGGGAAACAGTCTTAACGGGCAAAGGGATCCTATTCTTTGTGATCGGAGGATTGTTGGTAGGATTTGGAACTCGCTATGCAGGAGGCTGTACTTCAGGGCATGCAATTATGGGTATCAGTTCCTTGCAATGGCCTTCTCTTGTAGCTACCATTTTCTTCATGTTGGGTGGGTTTTTGATGACCCACGTCCTGCTTGAGCCACTTATGAAATTTGTTGGATTTTAATCTTTAGAACTTATGTCAAAAAATATAAATCAAACCGAATTTAGTGCAGATGCGCACTGCGTAGCACCAAATTCAAGCCAAACCAAAGACAAAGGGCTGGCCTTATTGAAATACGTGATTATTGGTATTGTCTTTGGAATTGTTTTTGTGAAAGCAGAAATTATTTCCTGGTTCCGAATTCAAGAGATGTTTCGTCTTCAGTCCTTTCACATGTATGGAGTCATAGGATCCGCTATTGTTACAGGAATCATTTCTATCCAGTTGATCAAGCGATTGAATATCAAGTCTATTCATGGCGAAGCGATCAATATCCCTACCAAAGTGTTTAAAAAAGGGCAAGTGATTGGAGGCTTTATTTTTGGGCTTGGCTGGGCAATCACTGGAGCTTGTCCTGGACCATTATTTGCTCAAATTGGTAGTGGCTACACGGTCATCCTAGTGACGCTAATTTCAGCTCTTGCAGGTACTTGGTTGTATGGCAGGTTTGAAAAATATTTTCCCAATTGATTCGGTTCTCGCAATAAAAAAATCTTTATTATAAAGTGTCGCCTAAGCTAATGGGCGGCACTTTTTAGTTAAAGACCTTTTTGACGATAAATCGGATAAAAACAATGATCGTCAAGACGATGCTACCCACGATTACAAATTCCATAGCGCGCTAGTTTATTGATAAACTCAAAGACTCCAAGAATAGTTTGTTCCGTTGGTGGAATTGGTAAGACTTTCCCTTGCTTTCTGCTTACCTTTGACCTGTTTTTGTAGTCACCTTCACTCATGAATTACCTTTTCCAACGCCGGGTTGCACTAGGAGCACTTTTTTTCTTTATGGGAATATGCTTTGCCAGCTGGGCTGCACGTATCCCGGACATTCAAAGCAAGTTCCAACTCTCTGAAGGGCAGCTTGGCACGCTTTTGCTCTGTTTGCCTATAGGTTCCATGCTTGGGTTACCCATCGCAGGTTGGTCGGTACATCGCTATGGTAGTCGCAGCGTGTTCTTGATTTGTAGTTTTGCCTACGCACTCACCCTTCCCTTGATCGGTTTGGCCCCAAGTCTTTGGACAATCGCGCCAGTCTTGATGAGTTTTGGCGTGCTGGGCAACATCATGAACATTTCATTGAATACCCAAGCCCTGGGCTTGGAAAATCAGTTTGGGAAAAGCATTCTCGCATCTTTCCATGGCATTTGGAGCATGGCTGGCTTTACCGGTGCAGGAGTAGGTGCAGGCATGATTTTCCTTAACTTTTCTCCCGCAGCGCACTACGTTGTGGTGGCTTTGCTGTCCGTAGTATTGATTTTGTTGTCACAAAAATTTGTCATCAACGACAAGCCCGCCCCAGGTGAGGAGGGAGGACTCGTATTGCGAAAGCCAGACGCCCTGCTTCTTCGTGTAGGCTTGATCTCCTTTTTGGGCATGATGGCAGAAGGCTGCATGTTTGATTGGTCGGGTGTTTATTTTAAAAAAATAGTGGAAGCCGAACCCCAATACGTGTCTTTGGGCTACGTATGCTTCATGGGTGCTATGGCCTCGGGGAGGTTCGTGACCGACAAGGCAAGCAATCGTTTTGGAAAGGTTCCCGTACTTCAAGTCAGTGGACTGCTCATATTCTTTGGTCTACTGCTGTCGGTGGCCTTTCCCAATCTGTTGACGGCGGCTATCGGCTTTTTGATGGTAGGTGCTGGCGTTGCCTCCATCGTTCCCGTTTCCTACGGTATTGCAGGCCGATCCAAACTGTATACGCCTAGTGTAGCCCTAGCCCTAGTGTCCACCATTTCCTTCTTTGGGTTTTTGGTAGGCCCGCCGCTGATTGGTTTTGTGGCCGAACTTTTTGATTTAAAAGTTTCTTTCGCACTAATTGGGATTAACGGGTTAGGTATTCTATTTATTACCAGTTTTAGTAAAAATATCTTTCCTACGCAAGAAAACGAAGTAGGGGCATGAGTTTACCTGAGAACTTTCAGTTTGAAAAAATATTCGAAGTAGGAGCCTATCAAGTTCATCCGCATGGAAACATGCGGATATCCTGCTTGGCAGATTTTTTTCAAGAGATTGCTTGGAAGCATGCTGATTCTGAAGGTTTTGGTAGGTCGCTATTGGAGCAACAGCTGATGTGGGCGCTTTCAAGAATTGAAATCAAAGTGAGCCAATTTCCTCGTTGGGGGGATCGCCTGCGGATTTTCACTGGAGGGAGAGGACAGGCAGGAGCTTTTGCTTTTCGTGAGTTTTTGGTTTGGAATGAGCAGGAAGAAGTAGTCGCTCGAGCCATGTCTTCTTGGTTGCTGGTGCATATTGAGAAAAAGCGAGTCCTCAAACCCGAATCGGTGTTGCCGAGCGCCCTTTTCAATCCGCAGGTTGCTCCAAGCTGGCAACCAATCAAGTTGGAGCCTTCTGGGCCAGAACTAGCGCATGAAAGCATACCCGTGCAGCATTCGGATTTGGACCTCTACAACCATGTCAACCATACCAGCTACATTCGTTGGATTGAAAATTGTGCAGCAGCTCAAGGTATTTTTCCTACCCAGCTTGCAGTCAACTATTTGTCAGAATGCAAAGGCGGAGATGTGGTTCACTTAACCCATTTAGGACATGGCAATGCTCCCTATTTCCAAGGTAGGGTTCAGGATAAACTGGTTTTTGAAGCGCAGATTCAATTTGAATAGTTTAGAGATTTTTCACGCTCGTTTTATTATGAGCGGCGATTCATTACTTTTTTGTGTTTTAGGGAGATTGAGTGACGAGAGTCACAGGAAATTAGGGATTGGTTGACACAACTTTGTATCTTACCCAAAGAATCTAATTCCGATGATGCAGCCATTTGTTAAGCTTATCACACTTTTAGTAGCCCTTTTAGGAGTTACTGTCTCCTTGGTAGTGGGAATAGGGCTTGTGCTATTTTTGTCATTTTCTGGCGTGCAGGTCCCAAGCCTTACCGATTCCGAACCGGATGAGTTGTTAGCTACGGCAGTGGAAATCCCAGTTGTACAGGCCTTGATGGATCCTGCTTCGTTGTGGAAAGCCCCTGATTGGGCGGAGATGGAGAAGGAACCCAATGCAGTAGAATTGAACTATGGGAAGGAATTGGTAGCAAATACGGCTGAATACCTGGGCCCAAAGGGAAAGGTAAAAGCAATATCCAATGGGATGAACTGCCAGAATTGCCATTTGCAGGCAGGTACAGCTCCGTTGGGAAATAATTATGGAGCAGTGGCGTCTACCTATCCTAAGGTGAGAGCAAGATCTGGGAAAGAGGAAGACATTCAGAAGCGGATCAACGATTGTTTTGAGCGTAGTCTCAATGGCAAGGCCTTGAGTAGGGATTCCAAGGAAATGAAGGCGATGGTTGCCTATATCAACTGGGTGGGTAAGGATGTGCCCAAGGGAGAAGTTCCGGCAGGCTCTGGAATTTATGAACTTCCTCTTTTGGATCGAGCAGCAGATCCTGCAAAAGGCAAGTTGGTGTACGAGAATCAATGCGCCAGTTGCCACCAGGCTGACGGAAAAGGGATGGCCAAACCTGATGGATTTGGTTACTTGTATCCGCCACTTTGGGGGGAGAATAGCTACAATCATGGTGCAGGACTGTACCGCATCTCCCGATTTGCCGGATATGTCAAAGCGAATATGCCCTTGGGCGCGACCTTCGAGCAACCTATCTTGAGCGATGAGGAGTCCTGGGATCTTGCGGCTTATGTCAATAGCATGGAGCGACC
Organism: Algoriphagus sp.; assembly: GCA_044353615.1. Lineage (GTDB taxonomy): Bacteria > Bacteroidota > Bacteroidia > Cytophagales > Cyclobacteriaceae > Algoriphagus. The sequence continues at coordinate 17,219 of JBILBQ010000043.1, forward strand.
CAAGAAAGATCTCACACAGGATTGGCCGGATATTTCCAAGAAACCTATGGATCATCCCTTTGGTCCGTTCTCCGATTCGTTCACTGAGGAGCAACATAAGTTTGGGCCATTCAAACCCATAAAAGCGGCTAAATCTAGCGCCAAGTGAGGTTGGTAAGATTTTCAGGCTTACTATTTCTACTTTCACTTTATTCCAATTTTGTTCAAGCTCAGGCACCTGAAGCGGAGAAGAAAGTAGTGTTTGAGCCAGAATTAAGCTTTCGAAGCTTTTGGATGAACACCTCCTACACCAATGAAGCATTCCGAGGAGATCATGCATTAGGGTTAACTTCCTTAGTTGGAGGGAAATTAATCGTTTCTAAAAAATGGGAGTTTCAAACAGGTTACCGGGTATTCGTCAATGCGTTGAGTTCGGATTTTTGGGTTCCAGATACTGTTACGGGCCAATCCAATCGCTATGAATCAGGCTTATTTAATCTGCTGGATCCGCAAGACCGGTTCTTTGGGAGGTTAGAATTGTTTTCACTTGCCTTTTCCCAACCTAAGTTTGGCTTTAAGATAGGCAAAATGGGTATTCAGACCGATTGGGTGAATGCTCAGGATGGTCGGCTTTCACCAACAGTTGTGGAAGGCGTGCATGCCTGGGTTGCTCCGGCAACGAATTGGAAGCTGAGTGGCTGGGCCATCAACCGGATGAATGTCAGAGGTAGTAAAGATTGGCTTTCGGTCGGGGAAACCCTTGGGTTATTTCCACAGGGTAGAAGTCCTTTTGGTAAACCGGCGGCATATTTAGGAAATACAACAAGCCCTTGGTTAGGGATTTGGGAACTCGAAGGAAAGATGAAAGGAGGGAGGAGCCTTCGTTTTTCAAACACCTATGCAGCAAACGTATTTTCCACCTATTGGGCTACTTATGAAAAGAGCACCAAAAAAAGCCTAGGAACATGGACCTCAGGGATTCAAGCCGGGATGCAGCATGGACTAGGTGAGGGCGGAAATGTAGATCCTCTTAAGCAATACAAGAATCCTAGTGATCTGAATTTTGCGTTTTCAGCGAAGCTAAACTGGAAAAAAGGGCCTTGGGAAACGCAGCTGAGCGCAACGCAGGTGGGAGGAAAAGGGCGTTGGCTGAGTCCTCGTGAATGGGGCAAGGATGCCTGGTATACCTTTATTCCCAGAGAGCGAAACGAGGGATTTGAAACAGTCACTGCGGCAGTAGGGTATGTTTCCTACCGAGTGGAGGAGATTGGAATGCAAGTTTACACCTATGCAGGAATTCATATTTTGCCTGATCCGCTAGACGCCGCAGCCAATAAATACAATTTCCCAAGTTACAGGCAGCATAATTTTGGATTGAGGTATGTTCCCAAAAAACTAAAAAACCTAGATTTCCATTTGATTTTGGTGGTGAAAGAACCGTTGACCAGTCAAAAGCTTTCGACGGTACAGCAGTACAATAAAGTAGACCTGTTGCATTTCAATGGTTTAATAAATTGGAAATTGGCCAAAGACTAATCCCCTAGAAAATCGCTAATTCCCGCATTTATTAGGAATTCTCGTTTCCTTTCTCCACATTTGTTAGTCGGAAAAATGTTTTCGATACTTGTCACCAAGTTTAGCATCGGCGATTCACCTGCCACAAGTAGCAAATCAAGAGTTCTCCAACACAGGTTTTACTTCTTTTTCTTCTACTTTTTTAATTCAACAGAAGCTATGCTTTTTGAGTTAAAACCTGCAGTTAATATCCTTTAGAGAACCCAGATTTACTAGTTTCACCCAAACTACCTCATTATTAAGACTATCCGATTTTCCGATTCAGCCTTGTCTGAATTTTCCCTAACACTTAGAAGCAGAGTCAACGCTTATTTCACTTCTACCCAGCAAACTAAGTTTGCGAATAATGAAATGAAGTTAAAGACGGTGTTCATGTTGTGTTTGTATTTCTTGCCTATCATCCTTCTTTCTGTAGGTGTGTTGGATCAAACTTGGCAGCTTTACACTTGCTTTGTGCTCAGCGGCCTCGGAATGGCGGGTGTCGGTATGGGCGTCATGCACGATGCAATCCATGGTACCTATTCTCAGAATCCGAAAATCAATAAATTACTTGGATACACGCTCAATTTGATCGGGGCCAATGCAACGGTTTGGAAAATACAGCACAATGTATTGCACCATTCCTATACCAATATTCCAGAAGGAGACGATGACATCAATGCTCCTTTTTTCCTTCGATTCTCTCCACATGCTCCTAAAAACAAGATGCATGCTTTTCAGCATTGGTATACTTGGATCTTTTATGGCCTATCAACGGTTTCTTGGGTAACCTCCAAGGATTTCATCCGTTTTGATCGGTACTACAAGATGGGAATGTTTAAAGGGAAAGATGTATACCGCAATACGGTACTCAAAATCATTGCTTGGAAACTAGTGTACTATGCATTTATTCTTGGCTTGCCAATCGCGTTCTCTCCATTCGGCATAGGTCAAATTTTACTTGCATTCCTTTTGCTTCATTTTATTACAGGTCTCAGCATCTCTTTGGTGTTTCAGACGGCCCACATTATGCCGGAAGTATCTTTTCCTCAAGCCAATGAAAATGGAATTGTGGAAGGGGAGCGCATGTTGCATCAATTAGCGACAACATCCAATTATTCGGAGAAAAGTCCGCTTTTTTCTTGGATGATTGGTGGGTTGAATTATCAGGTTGAACATCACTTGTTTCCGGATATTTGCCACGTACACTACCGAAATATCGCTCCTATTGTGAAAGCAACGGCAGCTGAATTCAATATTCCCTATTATACAAAAAAGACATTTTTTGATGCTTTGAAGGCCCATGCAAATATGTTGTACCAACTCGGTCGACTGGAAGTGCAGCCTGTTAAAGCTTAAAACCAACTTATGAATCAATTTACCAAGAAAAATACCAAGCCAGCTCCGGCTCGAGGGGCAAATCCAGATCGAAGACAGGTAAAAAAGAAGGAATCGACCCTTGACCCACGGCTTTTCGTTAAGAAAGCTCAGCCGAGTGGACAGGAGGGATTTCGAACTGAAAAAACCTTTTCAGAATTGGGCTTAAG
>JBILBQ010000129.1:0-6340 GCA_044353615.1 Algoriphagus sp.
AAGGATGGCCTCAACCTCTCCGCCGTCTTGTACACTCCAGAAGGATACGATCCTGCACGCGATGGGCGACTTCCTGTGCTTATGTGGGCCTACCCTAGAGAGTACAAGTCTGCTGCAGATGCAGCACAGGTACGAGGATCCAAGTACACCTTTACCCGCCTCAGCTGGGGCTCTCCGCTCTATTGGGTGACGCGTGGCTATGCGATCATGGACCAAACCGAAATGCCTATCGTAGGGGAAGGGGAACTGGAACCCAACGATTTCTTTATCGAGCAGCTCGTGGCCAATGCAGAAGCAGCCATCAACAAGGTGGTGGAAATGGGCGTTGGAGATAGAAGCCGCATCGCGGTAGGAGGACACTCTTATGGCGCCTTTATGACCGCCAACTTACTTTCTCACACCCAGCTTTTTGCCGCAGGCATCGCCAGAAGTGGGGCCTACAACCGTACGCTAACTCCCTTTGGATTCCAGTACGAGCAGCGCAGCTACTGGGAAGCCCCAGAGGTCTATTTCAACATGTCCCCTTTCTCTTTTGCAGATCAGGTCAAGACTCCAATTCTCCTCATCCATGGAGAGGCAGACAACAATTCGGGTACCTTCCCCATCCAATCCGAGCGCTACTACAATGCCCTCAAAGGACATGGTGCTACCACACGATTGGTCTTGCTTCCTCACGAAAGCCATGGCTATGCTGCCAAAGAATCCATCCTCCACACCTTATGGGAGATGGATAGCTGGCTAGAAAAGTATGTGAAAAACAAAAAGTAAGGAGGTTAGGATTGGAGATGAAGGTCGTAGATTTAGGTAGACGGCTAACGGTCAACAGTCCACGGCTCATTTGTAGTACTAGAATTAAATTGCCCTTTTTCGAAATGAAAAAGGGCTTTTTTAGTTCAGGAGTTATAGTAGGAGAGCAGCACTAAAGAAGCCATTCGACGCGCCGAATGGCTTTTTCTAAATTTATCAGTGAGTTAGGTTGGTTGCATCAATTATTATATTTGTACATGAAATTTACGATATACCAAGTAGATGCATTTGCTGAAAAAGTCTTTGAAGGCAATCCAGCTGCAGTTTGTCCATTAAATGAATGGATTGAGGATGAGTTGTTACTGAAGATTGCTGCGGAAAATAATTTATCTGATACTGCATTTTATGTTGTAAAAGATGAACATATTGAAATACGCTGGTTTACGCCAAACACAGAAGTTAATTTATGTGGACATGCTACACTTGCAACCGCATATGTCTTGGTGAATCAGGAAAATTTCAAAGGTGACATTATTCCTTTTTATTCTGTTAAAAGTGGAAATCTGCCAGTTTTCGTAAATGAAGATACATTTACGTTAGATTTTCCTATCGATGTGGTTGAGGAAATTACATTATCTGATGAATTGATAAATACAACAAACATAAAACCAAATTTAGCTTTCAAAGGTAAAAGTGATTTTATGTTAGTATTTGATAATCAGACTGATATTGAAAATTTAAAACCAAAACTTTCACTAATCGAAAAGTTAGATGCAAGAGGTTTAATTGTAACTGCAAAAGGGAAAGATTGTGATTTTGTTTCGAGATTTTTTGCACCTCAATGCGGAATAAATGAAGACCCTGTAACAGGCTCTGCCCATACGACATTGACAAATTATTGGGCAAATACGCTAAATAAGGATGAACTAATTGCTGAGCAAATTTCATCAAGAAAAGGTACTTTAAAGTGTAAAAAGGTTGGAGAAAGGATTGAGATAACAGGGAAAGCAGTACTCTTCATGAAAGGAGAGATTTACATTTAAATTATGCTTTTAGAGTCTTGATTTCCTGATTGTCAACTACTCAATTTTCGTGATATAGTTGCCTCTTTTCTCAAAAAGGCTGGCCGTGGTCTGTTGACAATTTGACCAAGAAAAGCCTACAAATCCGCGCCCCACATAAAGATCAAGAACAAAATTCCGAGGGCGATTCGGTACCAACCAAAGGCCGTGAATCCATGGTTAGAAACGTAAGTCAAAAACAGTTTAACTGCTACCCAAGCCGAAGCAAAGGCCACCACAAACCCAACTCCCAACAAGACCAACTGCTCGTTACTGAACGCAAGATCCGATTTGAGCAGGTCGTAGCCCCCAGCGGCAAGCATCGTAGGTACGGCGAGCAAAAACGAAAATTCCGTGGCCTGCTTCCGATTCAAGCCATTGAATACCCCTCCAATAATCGTTGCTGCTGCGCGGGAAGTGCCCGGTACCATGGACAGGCACTGGCAAAGGCCGATGAAAAAGGCGTTTTTGTAGGAAAGGTCTTCCACCTCCACCACGGTTGTTTCTTGCTGAAGGACTTTCTTATCAATAAAAATAAGGATGATACCCCCCAAAATCAGCGATACCGATACCACCACGGGATTAAAGAGGTATTCTTTGATGTAGTCGTAAGCCAACAGACCCACTATTGCAGTTGGTAAAAACGCTGTAATCAACTTGAAGTAAATGGTCAGGCTCCGGAAAAAGCGCTTGATGTACATCAAGGCAATGGCCAATATGGCGCCCAGCTGAATAAATACCTCAAAGGTTTTTACAAATTCATCCTCATGAATACCCATCGCCGTGGATGCCAAAATCATGTGGCCCGTAGAGGAAATGGGTAGAAATTCGGTAAGACCTTCAACTATGGCAATCAGAATGCTTTGAAATAAAGTCATGCAGGCTGGGGTTTGACCCTACAAAACTAACAAACACCCGCAAACCCCAAGCGGATTTTCTGCGTCTTCATCCCAAGAAGCCTTTTCACTTGGCTTTTTACGAATAATTCGCTTGATTCATCATTAAATACTACTCCATGAAAAGACTCCTTTTTTCCTTCTTCCTGCTTGGAACCGTCCTGCATGCCTCAGCCCAAGACCTCAAGGAAATTCCCTTGACGAGTCAAATTAAAGAAGTGACCCTTTTCTTGTCTGGAGCACAGGTTTTTGAAACAGCCACCGGCTCCCTGCCCGCTGGGGAATCGGTACTTCTTGTCAAAGGGCTTTCTCCCTACCTGGATGAAAAAAGCATTCAACTAAAGGGCCAAGGCAACTTTACCATCCAAGCCGTGAACAAGCGCATGGATTTTATCAGTGAAAAAGAAGTGGGTGAAAAAGTATCCGCCCTCGAAGCCCAGATCGAAGCCATTCAAAAATCCCAAACCCTAGCACAAAACCGACTGCAAATTCTAGCCAACAAGGCGAGTTTGCTTTCCGCCAATAAGAATCTGGGTAGCTCCCAGTCAGGTCCTACCATGGCCGCATTGCGGGCTGCTTTGGACTTTTTCGATACTGAACTGACCAAAATCACCAACGAAGAGCTCCAAGTCAAATCCAAAATCAGTGAAGGAGACAAGGAACTTGAGCGCCTCCAAAACCAAATCAGCGCGATGCGCGAAAGTCAAAACAAGTCCACCGCCGAGATCCGCATCCGAGTGAAAGCTGCCGTGGCTGGACTAGGCTCCTTTCAAATCAACTACCTCGTCGCCAATGCAGGTTGGTATCCCAAATACGATGTGCGTGTCAAATCCATTACGGATGCCCTTCAACTGCAGTACAAAGCAGAAGTATTTCAGAATACTGGCGTGGATTGGAAAAATGTCAAACTGCGCTTTTCCAATGCCAATCCCAACCAGAATGGGCAGGTCCCAATCCTAGAAAAGTGGGAACTCAACTATGCACGGTACACTACCGTCAATAAGTTTGCACTACCACAGACCCCGGGCAACATTGGAGGTGTGGTCCTGGATGAGCGAGGGAAAGTTCTTCCTGGGGCAACCGTCTTGGTCAAAGGCACCACGATTGGAACAACCACGGATATGGAAGGCCGGTATTCACTTACCTTGCCCACCACCGCACAAACCTTGGTTTTCTCATTTATAGGCATGCGCATGGAGGAACTGCCGATCCAAGGCAGGTCCAACTTGAATGTGACCCTACTGGAGGATACCCAAGCGCTTTCTGAGGTAGTGGTTACAGGATATTCGAGGCAATCGGAAAAAAGAACATTGGCTGTAGAGCCAATGAACAGCGCGATGGATGCCGCTCCCTTGATGACTTCCTTCGTCGAAAATCAAACGACCGTGGAAATTCAAGTGGCCGAGCCCTACTCCATCAAAACCAATGGAGAGCGAACCCTCGTCGACCTGAAAACTTACGAGATCCCAGCTGCCTACCGCTATACCGCCATCCCCAAGTTGGATAAGGATGCCTTCCTCTTGGCCGAAATCTCCGACTGGAGCCAGTACAACCTCCTAGAGGGGGAGAGTAACCTCTATTTCGAAGAGGGCTTCGTAGGAAGATCCATCCTCAACCCAGCTGCACTCCAAGATACCCTTCAGATCTCCATGGGTAGAGACCGATCCATCGTGATGCAGCGCGAAAAAGTGGACCAGTATTCCAAAAAACGCAGCGTCGGATCCAACATCACCGAAAGCCGTGGCTATGAGATCAGCCTCAAAAACAACAAATCACAGGCAGTGACCCTGCAGCTCAAGGACCAAATTCCGATCTCGGTCAATTCCAACATTACCGTGACCACAGGGGAACTCAGTGGAGGCACACTCGATCCCCTCACGGGCATCGTGACTTGGGAGATCACCTTGCCTCCTGGAGGACAACAAAAGCTTTCCCTACGCTACGAAGTAAAATACCCCAAATCGGAACGCATTATTTTAGATTAACTCGAACACCCATGAAAAATGTATTTGACCCAGCAGTTACCGCTGAATTGATCCATCGAATCGAAGAACTTAATCCAAAAAGCCCTGCCCTTTGGGGGAAAATGTCGGTAGACCAAATGCTCGCGCATTGCTGCGTAGCCTACGAGATGGCTTTTACGAATAAACATCCCAAAGCAAATCCGATGATGCGCTTTCTCTTGAAAAACTTTGTCAAAAAAGGCGTGGTCAACGAAGTTCCCTACAAAAAGAACCTTCCTACCGCCCCTGCTTTCCGAATTAAAAACGAAAAGAACTTTGGGGAAGAAAAGGGACGGCTTATTGCCTTTCTCGAGCAAACCCTTGCTGCTGGAGAAGTAGGATTTGAAGGCAAGGAATCCCCATCCTTTGGTCCGATGACCGCCAAAGAATGGAACAACCTCCTGTACAAGCACCTCGACCATCACCTGAATCAGTTTGGGGTTTAGGACATTCAAAAAAAGCAGGATGTGGCAATTAAACTCCTGGAAATCGGTCCTCAATTTGAGTCTTGGGCTCTTGCTATTTTCGTGCACAAGCAAGCCTAGCTCCTCGGAAATGAGTTCTCAAAATCTTCCCGAAGTAAAGCAAGAGGCCTCTTCTCCCTCCGAAAACCATCCTTGGGCAGGAACTTATTTTGGTCAATTGCCCTTCAAAGAGGGAGATGGGATAGAAACTAGGCTTCTACTCAAGGAAGACAGCACTTTTGCACTCCATACCGAGTACCATGGCCGCAACGATGCGCTGGAAGAAGAATTCACCGGAAAGGTGGTGTGGGAAAAGTCGGCAAGTGAAACAAGGCTGACCCTAGTCGGAAAGATCGGGGGTTATCCCAGCCAATACCTCATGCAAGACTCACTCCTGATTCAACTCGATTCCAAAGGGCAAAAAATAGAAGGGCCCTTGGCAGAACGCTACCGGCTCAAACGCATCAAGTAAAGCGAACCACCTTTCCGTGTGCCTTGGAGGTCATTGGATAGGGGACAGCCTCCGTGATGGCTTTAAACAGCAACTCCACTAATTTTTGCTTCATAAAACTGCGATTTAGAATCAAGCTCACCTCTCGCGTTGGAGATGCTCCGACAAATGGGCGGAGCCGAGATTTTTCCTCTTTGGATAGTTCCCAGGTAGCCAGCTCTGGCAAAAGGGTCAGCCCCTTGTAGCGGTTAACCATGTTGCGAAGGCCTTCCAAGGAACCACTTTCGTAATGGAAATTTTGATGGCCAGACAGGCTTTGGTCGCAAAAGTTAAGCACCTGATCCCGGAAACAATGTCCCTGCTGCAAGACCCAGAGTTCTTCCTTCTTGATCTGCTCCGGCACAATCTCCTGCTGGGCAAGGAGCTCATGACCCGTGGAAAAATAGGCGTAGAACTTCTCGTAAAATAGGGGTTTTTCTAGGATCCCCGGGATCTCCAAGGGAGTCGCCACAATCCCAACATCCAGCTCGTCGTTTTTTAATTTTTTGAGGATTTCCTCCGTCACCAGCTCCTGCACCACCAATTTGACACCGGGATAGCTCTCCAGAAACTTGCGGATAAATAAGTGCAGCAGATAGGGCGCAAGCGTAGGTAAAATCCCCAGCTTGATCGTCCCTGAAATATCCCCCTTCAGTTGGGCGACCAACTCAAATATCCC
>JBILBQ010000044.1:0-20134 GCA_044353615.1 Algoriphagus sp.
CCAAAATTTGGAGACTGTGGATTTGGATCATAAATCGGTAGCGTTGGGTTAGTGATAATCGCATATCTAAATGAGTTATCGTTACCAAACTGTCTATCAGCTGTTGTATTGGAAATACTAACTGTAAATAAAGCCTTGTCATTCAATGCTCTTTGAGTTAGGTTCAATCTAGCATTCAATTGATCAAAACCAGAATTAATACCTACACCAGATACATTTCGTGAGTTTAGGGACATTCTGTAGCTAGTACCTTCGTTTCCACCACTGATGGAAAGGTTGTTTACAAAACTAACTCCTGTTTTTGTTACTGCATCAAACCAATCTGTGTTTGAACCTAGATCATTTGAACCAGGCAGTGCTCTGTACTCGTCAGCAGTCATTACGTTAATGGTACGTGCAACACTTTCTGACGCTGCAGTTCCGCTATACTCAACTACTGCTTTTCCTTTTTTACCTGATTTGGTAGTAACCAAAATAACCCCGGAGGATCCTCTTGTTCCGTAAATCGCAGCTGCAGATCCATCTTTCAATACATCCATTGATTCGATGTCGTTTGGATCTACTGTATTAAGAGAAGCACCAATAACCCCATCAATTACGATTAGAGGTTCCGCGTTAGCTCCAAAAGAAGAAATTCCTCGAAGACGGATGTTAAATCCACCATTCGGGTTACCTCCTGGTCTTGAAATATTCAAACCTGCAACTTTTCCTTGAAGCAATTGTCTAGGATCATTAACAGTTCCTTGGTTGAAATCTTCCGCTTTGATACTCGCAACAGCACTTGTGATTTCTTTCTTCTCCTGAGTACCGTAGCCGACTACGATTACCTCGTTGAGTCCTTGTATCGACTCGGAAAGGGTTAAATTGATGGAAGTTCTGGTGCCTACTGTTTCTTCAACCGTATTGTATCCGATAAAAGAAAACACCAATACATCCGTGGAACTGGCTTCAATGGAATAATTTCCATCTAAATCCGTGACCATTCCACGCGTGGTACCTTTTACTAAAACACTAGCACCAGGAATTCCTTCACCTGTACCAGCATCCGTAACCTTACCTGTTATTCTCGCTTGCTGCGCATTAGCAGAGAAACCTATGCTAAAGGCTAGAAGAGAGAAAAAACACAAAATTAGTAGTCCTTGTTTTTTCATTTGTTTTGGGCTTGAGTGTAAACTAATCGGCGAAATTTAACAATTATTTAAAATTTAACAATTTTTAAATATTCTTTTTTTAAAAAATTCAGTGGTTGTTTCTAAAAAAATGCTCCATTTACTGGGGATGAAAAAATTAATTCGTTGCCGCCCTCTTGTTTAGACTAAGAACTGCGTCCCTGGTTTTGAGCAGCAAACTACACAACCATCCATACCTCCTCAACTACTAGGAGTAACGCTCTAGTTATTCATTTAAAAAACCCTTGGAGGAATAACCCATCAGCCGCATGTAAATGCCTTGCCAATCAAACTTCAGAATCAAGTCAATACCAATAGATTCCGTAATGTTTGGGTAACACCTTTGTGATTTACGATGGACGAAGGACTAGGCACGACAGAAGAAGTGGGGGACTGAACCAAGTACGATGTATCAAGTAGGGAGCAGTATTCTGGTTCTGAAGCTACTTCGTACCTTGTACCTGGTACTTGGCACCTAGTACAATGAAGAATTACCTGACTACCCTAGGCCGGTTTCTGGGGAATTTTTTATGCCTATTTGTTGGTTGAAGCTGTGAAATACCAAGCAGTATTGAGAGATCCCGCTCTGGCTAATCTGAAAAACAACAGGCAAGTAACTTTATACACTTAAAGCAGTATAATCTAATTTAACCTATTTTTTGATGTTAATCCCATTCCTTCTTTGAATTAAAATTTAGGCAATCGCCTCAAAAAGTTATATTTTGGACGAATTTTAAGTAAATACAATTCTTTTTTTTACACTTGTCTTGTGAAAAAGCAGTACGGCTTCCTCTTTCTTTTTTACCTCCTTTTCTCCTGCAAGCAGGAAGGATCCGAGCCTTTATTCTCCCTGCTTTCAGAAAGTCAAACCGGTATTTCCTTTCGCAATGACTTGGTTTATACCGAAAAAATAAATCCATACACTTTCCGTAATTTTTACAACGGTGCCGGTGTTGCAATCGGTGACATCAACCAGGATAGCTTACCCGATGTTTTTTTTGCTGGGAACCAGCAAAGCAACCGCCTCTACCTCAATAGTGGTGAACTCAACTTCGAAGACATCACGGATAAGGCAGGCCTAAATTCTGAAGGGTCTTGGACTACTGGCGTCAGCATGGCTGATGTAAATGGAGATGGACTCCTTGATATATATGTGTGCAAATCTGGACCCATGCAGGGAGCACGCAGACACAACGAACTCTTTATTAATAATGGAGATCTGACCTTCACCGAAAAGTCCAAGGAATATGGATTGGATGCAATAGGCCTCAGCCAGCATGCAGTCTTTTTTGATTACGACAAGGATGGTGACCTGGACATGTACTTGCTCAGCAACTCCGGACGCTCCGTGGGTCTCAACGATCTGCGTCTAGGACAGCGAGAAATTCGAGACCCTGAAGGGGGAAACAAACTTTTCCGTAACGAAGGCAATCGTTTTACAGATGTCTCCCAAGAAGCAGGTATCTATGGGAGTGCAATCGGCTACGGACTCGGAGTGACTGTGGCAGACCTCAACCAAGACGGCTGGCCAGATCTCTATGTGTCCAATGACTTTTTTGAGCGAGATTACCTCTACTTAAATCAAAAAAATGGGACTTTTCGAGAGATTTTACCGCAAGCCATGCCTGAAATCAGCATGGGTTCCATGGGTGCAGACATTGCAGACCTAGACAATGACTTGTGGCCCGATGTGATCGTCACCGAAATGCTCCCAAAAGACCTGGCGCGGGTCAAATCCAAAACTCCCTTTGAAGAATGGGATAAGTTTCAAGCCAATCAAACAGCGGGATACCACCGTCAATTTACACGCAACACCCTACAACGGCATCTGGGAATTCACCCTCAAGATAGCACCCCACTATTTGCAGAAGTAGGAAGATGGGCTGGCGTGGAAGCAACCGACTGGAGCTGGGGAGCATTGATTTTCGATGCTGATTTGGATGGTAAAAAAGACATCTTCATCGCCAATGGCATCGTCAAGGACCTGACCGACTTTGACTTTGTAGATTTCTATGCCAACAATCAAGGAAAAATAGATCAATACCGACAAGACTCAATTTTGATCACCAAAATGATTGACAAATTTCCTTCTGTTCCCCAGCAAAATTATTTTTTCAAAAACAAAGGAGATCTTCAATTTGAAAACATAGCTCCTTCACAAGGATTGGAACAACTTACCTTCAGCACCGGATCTGCCTATGCCGACTTGGACAACGACGGGGATCTTGATCTGGTGGTCAACAACCTCAATGAACGGGCCTTTATCTACCAGAACAACAGCAATCCTGGCACCACCACCAACTACCTTAGCCTTGACCTCGGCAATGCCTTTGGTGCAAAAGTCAGGCTTTACACAGGTAGAGAAACCCAAATTCAAGAATTCCAGCCGGTCAAAGGCTACATGTCCTCGGTAGATCCAAGATTGAATTTTGGTGTAGGAAAGAATACACAGATTGATTCCATCCATATCGATTGGCCCACAGGAAAGCGGACCCTCCTAACCAAAATAGCCTCCAACCAGGTGCTATTCCCGAAAGAGTCGGATGCAAAGGCTTTTCAAACTGAATTCAAAACTCACTCTCCCTACTTCAGTCCTACTGTAGCATTCACATTCCCTTACCTACACCAAGAGAGTGAATTCGTGGATTTTGACCGGGATCGTCTTCGCTTTTGGTCGATAAGTAACGAGGGACCTCGAGCAAGCCAAGCCGATATCAATGGAGATGGGCGCATGGAATTAGTTATCCCTGGCGCTAAAGGCCAATCCACTTCCCTTTGGAAGCAAAGTAGTTCGGGAGCCTGGTCTACGGCCCAAACCTCCCTTTTTGATCAGGACAGTCTTGCTGAAGATGTCGTAGCCCACTTCTTTGATGCCAATGGGGATGGAGCAGCTGACCTCTTAGTAGGAAGTGGAGGAATTGAATTTTCAGACTTTGCTCCTAGTTACCAGGACCGCCTGTATCTGAATGATGGAAAGGGGAATTTTTCTCGCTCAGGACAGCAGTTTACCGCAACTCCCACCTCATTTATTTTGAGTTGGGATGGAGACCAAGACGGAGATTTAGACCTTATAATAGGACAACGAGCCTTCCCTTTTGGCTATGGAATTGCTGTTGGAGTACAATTTTGGCAAAATGACGGGAAAGGGAATTTCACGGATGTAAGCACATCCCTGGGCAAACCCTTTGATAAGTTGGGTATGCTGACCGATGGAGCCTTAGCTGACTTAGATGGAGATGGGAAAACAGAGCTCCTGCTGGCAGGCGAATGGATGGCACTCCAAGTTTTTACCTTCGATCAGGGAGCTTGGAGCAATCGCACTGCGCAATTTGGCCTAGAAAATACGCGAGGATTTTGGAAGCGACTCTATGTAGGTGATATCGATGGAGATGGGAAGACAGACCTACTTGCGGGAAACTCCGGTACCAATTCCAGACTGCGAACCAGTGCAGAAAAACCCTTGCGATTAGCGATCAATGACTTTGATCAAAACGGTTCGATTGAACAAATCCTTCATCACCACGAAAATGGGAAAAGCATCCCATGGGTCCTCAAAAATACGCTTGTCAAGCAAATCCCTTCCCTGAAAAAGCAAGTGCTCAGTTATGCTGATTACAAAGACAAGGCATTGGAGGAACTCTTTCCCCAATCGGTTTGGGCAAATTCACTAATTTTGCAGGCTGACTGGATGGAAACTACTCTTTGGATCAACCAAGGAAACGGAAAGATGGTACAAGAGGCACTCCCTGCAGAGGTTCAGTATGCTCCTGTTCATGCTATTTCCGTACTTCCTCGGCAAGGAAAATCTTTGTTGATCCTTCTTGGAGGGAATGAAAGTCGGATCAAACCTGAACTTGGCACCCAATTGGGAAGCTATGCTTGGGTGCTAGATAAAGATGTAAACAACAAATGGAAGGCCTTAAAACCTCAAGAAAGCGGGCTCTTTGTCTCGGGAGAGATTCGCGATTTTCAATGGATACAATCCAACAACCAAACCCACTTATTCGTACTACGAAACCATGACAAGCCGTTGGTATTTACTGTTCGCTAGTTTTCTCGATTATCACTTCTCTCCGATGACTCAGCATATCCGTACTTTCGGGAATTAAAAAAACCTTGTCATCTTTACACGTAGAAATTTCAGACCCTTCCATCCAAAAAAGCCTAGCCAAAAACCAGAATGAAAAAGATCCTTGGTGGTTTACTTTTCCTTACCTTCTTAGGCTCGGCCTGTAGCACAAAAGACAAAGTTCCTCCCTTATTTGAGGAGATTGCTCCTGCATCTACAGGAGTCAGCTTTAAGAACGAACTTACTTTTGATCAAGCCTTCAATGTCTTTACCTACCGAAATTTCTACAATGGGGGTGGCGTTGCCATAGGCGATGTGAACAACGATGGCTTTGCTGATCTCTATTTTACGGCCAATCTAGGGCCCAATCAACTGTATCTCAATAAGGGTGACTTCAAGTTTGAAAACGTGACCGAAAAGGCTGGAGTGGCTGGAACCCGCGCTTGGAGTACGGGTGTAGCCATGGCAGATGTGAATGGAGATGGCTGGTTGGATATTTACGTCTGCAACTCCGGCGATGTAAAAGGGGACAACAAGCAAAATGAACTGTTTATTAACCAAGGCAATGGCACTTTCAAGGAGATGGCCGAAGCCTATGGGCTAGCAGATAAAGGTTTTTCTACCCATGCCGTGTTTTTTGATTACGACAAGGATGGAGACTTGGACGTCTACCTGCTCAACAATTCCTACCAAGCCATTGGCACCTTCAACAAGATGCAAAATGAACGACCGGTGCGTGACCCGGTGGGCGGAGACAAACTCTTCCGTAACGATGGGGAGAAGTTTACCGATGTAAGTGAAGAAGCAGGCATCTATGGATCCGTGATCGGCTTCGGGTTGGGCATCACGATCGGGGATGTAAACCAGGATACCTGGCCTGATATTTTTATTTCAAATGACTTTTTTGAGAAAGACTACCTCTATATAAACAACCAAGACGGAACCTTTACCGAGTCCTTGGAATCCTCAATGCGCTCCATAAGCACCGCTTCCATGGGGGCTGATATTGCAGATCTCAATGGGGATGGGTTTTTGGATATTTTTGTGACAGACATGCTTCCAGAGCACCCTACACGACTCAAGCAGGTCACCACCTTTGAAAGTTGGGATAAGTTTCAATTCAATAAAACCCATGGCTACCACTACCAATTTTCTCGGAACATGCTCCATCTCAACAATGGAGATGGCACCTTTAGTGAGGTGGGTAGACTGGCCAATGTAGAAGCCACGGATTGGAGCTGGGGAGCCCTTCTCTTTGACATGGATAATGATGGCAAACGTGACATTTTCGTAGCCAATGGCATCTACCAAGATATTACCGACTTGGATTACCTCAACTTTATCGATGATGAGGCCACCAAAGTCAAAATCATCTCCCAAGATGGAGTAGACTACAAAGCGCTGGTTGATCCAATTCCAATCACCCCTATTCCAAACTATGCCTACAAAAACCTAGGGAATCTCCGCTTTGAAAATGTAGCGGATCAATGGGGATTAGGCAAAGCCATCCACTCCAATGGAGCGGCCTATGGTGATTTGGACAACGATGGCACCTTGGATTTAGTCGTCAACAACGTAAATGCAACTGCCCAAATCTTTAAGAATCAGGGCAAAAGCAAGCAGCCAGACCACCACAGCATCCAATTGCAGCTGGTGGGCAAAGGGAAAAACACTGGGGCTATCGGCACACAGATTCAAGTGAAAGCTGGCGATCAATTGTATTATGCCGAACAAATGCCCAACCGAGGCTTTCAATCCAGTGTGGATCCAAAAATCACCATTGGCTTGGGCAAAGTCTCGGTTATTGACGAGATCAAGGTTTTGTGGCCCGATGGAAGTTTTACCCAGTTGACCAAGGTGCCAGTAGATCAACTTCTCAAATTACGCTGGGAAGAGGCGGGAGCAATTCCAGCCGGAACTTCCTTTTTCCCCGCCCCAAGTCCTGCCAAATTTGTGAAGGCAAGCAATCCAGGGCTTGACTTTACGCATCAGGAGAATGAGTTTATTGATTTCGATCGTGATCGACTCACCTACCTGATGTTATCTACCGAAGGTCCTGCATTTGCCAAAGGCGATGTCAATGGAGACGGCCTCGAAGACCTGTACTTTGGCGGAGCCAAAACCTTCCCAGGCAAACTTTACATTGCCAAAAAAGGCGGGGGATACACCTATAAAACGCAGGAATCCTTTGACCTCGACGCCATTTCAGAAGACACAGATGCCGTATTTTTTGATGCAGACAAGGATGGAGATGCAGACTTGTTTGTTACTTCTGGAGGGAATGAATCCGGGTTTGGAAGCCTTGATCTTGCCGATCGCCTCTACCTCAATGACGGCAAAGGCAACTTTACCAAAGGTTTCAATACGGGCCTCACAGGAATTTTTGGAAGTAGCTCAGTTGTAGCTCCGATAGATCTCAACGCAGACGGAGCCCTTGACTTAGTGGTGGGTGGAAGACTTATCCCCTTTACCTATGGGGTATCCGCGGATGCCCACCTATGGATCAACGACGGAAAAGGGAATTTCACCGAACAATCGGCAGCTTTGGCTCCTGAATTCAAGGCTCTCGGAATGGTAACGGATGCCAAGGTTTTGGATTACGATGGAGATGGACTGCAAGATGTAGTGTTCGTTGGCGAATGGATGGCCCCAACCTTTTTCAAAAACGTAGGTAAAAAGTTGGAAAAAGTGAGCCTTCCGGGAATGGAAAATCTGAAAGGATGGTACCGAACCCTAGAAGTTGGAGACTTCAACAGGGATGGCAAACCTGACCTAGCCCTAGGCAATCAGGGATTTAATACCCGAATGAGAGGGTCAAACACCTATCCAATCCGGATGTATCTGAATGATTTTGATCAAAATGGATCCGTCGAACAGATCTTCACGCAAGTACGGGATGGGGTGTCCATTCCCTACACGCTAAAGCACGAACTTGAAAGACAGGTACCTAGTATCAAGAAAAAATACATCCGCTATTCAGATTATTCGGACCAAAGTCTGCACGATATTTTTAGCAAAGAAGTAATCGACCGTTCCATTATTCAGGAAATGAACCACCTGGAATCTGGCATTTTACTCAACCAAGGAGCTGGCAACTTCGCTTGGAAACCATTCTCTTGGGAAGGGCAGAAATCTTGGATCTTCGCAATTCAAGTCCTAGATATCAACGAGGATGGGATTCAAGACCTGATCTTGGGAGGCAACTTCTCCCACGTCAAACCTGAACTTGGAAAATACGATGCGAGCTACGGAGAAGTATTCCTCGGAAAAGGAGATGGAACCTTCACCTTCTGGCCCAATAGAATTCATGGATTGAAGTTGGACGGTGACATCCGAGCCATCGCAAACCTTGGAGGCAAGCAACTCCTTTTCGTAAAAAATAGTGCTCCTGCAGAAATCTGGAACTATTAAAGGAGCCACTTCCCTCTGGATGTACTCAATACCTGATATTTACCATTTGGGAATATTCCCCATTTAGGTAACTTTGATTCTCTTGAATGCCTGTATTCGAGACAGCCCCAGCTACTTACCCCCTTTTGACATTCCCATGCGTTACCAAAAAATAGTACTCCTACCCATCCTGCTTTTGGTAGCAGTGATGTCGTGCCAAGAGAAAAAAGATTACTCCCAGGCCATTACAGATGGGACCTATTTTCATGCCGCTCAAAAGCAGGTAACTGAGGTCATCATCCACGATATTTTTTCCCCACCTGTAGCCACAAGAATCTATTCGTACTCTTCTTTGGCAGCTTATGAGGTAGTTGCAGCTACGGATCCTGCAAATTATGCCCCGTTGATGGGTCAGTTGAACGGCTCTGAGGCCATCGCTGTGCCTGTCCCAGCAACCATTTATCCCCCATTAGCAGCTTTGGCAGCTTACTACCAGGTGAGTACTGCCTTGATTTTTTCAGAAGAGAAAATGACCGCGCATCGAGATTCAATATTTGGGTTGCTCCGAGAAAAAGGAATTCCTAAAGACATCCTAGATGCTTCCGTAGCCTACGGGCAAGCGGTGGGTGATCAGGTAAAGGCCTATGCCAAAAAGGATAACTACCACCAAAGTCGCTCCTTCCCCAAGTATTCGGTCAGCAGTGAACCGGGCACCTGGCAACCTACGCCTCCTGTTTACTTGGAAGCAGTGGAGCCACACTGGAATAAGATTCGTCCTTTTGTGTTGGACTCTGCAGCCCAGTTTAAGGTAAATCCTCCACCTGCATTCTCCACCGAACCAAGCTCTGAATTTTACAAGCGAGCCAAGGAGGTATACGACATACAAAAACAGGCCACCAAGGAGCAAACCGACATCGCGATGTTTTGGGATTGCAATCCCTACAAGATGAATGTGAAGGGCCACGTCATGTTTGCTACCAAAAAAATCACTCCTGGGGGTCACTGGATGGGCATTGCCTCCATCGCATCTGCGGCTGCAGGCAAAGACTGGAAGGGAACGGTAGAAGCCTTGACCCTCACTGCCATTTCGCTCAACGAAGCCTTTATCGCCTGCTGGGATGAAAAATACCGCAGCAAACTCATCCGTCCAGAAACCTACATCAACCAGCACATTGATGAAAACTGGGTTCCTTTGCTTCAAACACCCCCCTTCCCGGAGCATACCTCAGGGCATAGCGTAGCTTCTACGGCAGCCTCCTATACCTTGGCACAGCTGTTTGGAGATCAGCTACACATCGTAGACAGTACCGAAGTGGCCTATGGACTACCAGTTCGGGAGTTTGACTCCTTCTCTCAGGCTGCTTCAGAAGCTGCGATTAGCCGTTTTTATGGAGGTATTCATTACATGCCTGCTATTGAAGAGGGAAGCAAGCAGGGCAAGCAGGTTGGGGAACTGATCTGGAAAAAAATCTCCACCCGGCCGGACAAGGCAGTCAGTAAAAAATAAATTCCTAATTTTTCACGGAGAGACGCAGAGACGCGAAGGAATAGGTCCTAACCGGAATGCTGCGGACCAGGCCTTGCGTCTTCGCGCGAGATTCTTTTTTTCTTACGCAGATCTTTAAGCAGAAAAAACCACGCTGATTTATTTCTTTTGATCTGCGGAATTTTTCCGTGAAATCTGCGAGAAGAGATTTTTTTTCTCGCATAGCCTGCCTACGGCAGGTAGGACGCAAAGGAAAGCAGGCTGCAGCCAATGAAAATTGGATATATCGCTCCGCTGGAGCGAACGACTTTCACCTATATTTCTAGCTATTAACATGTTGCTCCTCTGGAGCAAAAATTGCCTTGTTACCAATCTGATTTATTGAAAAGTATTGAGACTTTGCCTAAACCACCACTTGCCATTTTATTTAATGAAAGCAGGAAGTCGTTACCTAAGATTTTTTTCTTTGCCCCAGAGGGGCAAAATGTTAATAGAAACTGCCGTGAAAAATGGAGCCAGAGCTCCAGAGGAAGTTTACCCCGCAGCATTGCGGGGCGAAATCAAATATAACCTATGGCCGGAAATGGCACATAAAGGGGTATCATTCTTCCTTTTTTTCTCTCGCTAAGGCGCAAGGGCGCAAAGCTTGTCCCAGAGCATCGCAGAAAGGAGCTTCCCCTTCGCGTCTTTGCCTCTTTGCTGCCTGTCCCGCAGAATTGCGGGAAGACTTTCATTTTTTTCTCGCTGATCTAAACAGAAAAAAACTCCGCTGATTTATTTCTTTTGATCTGCGGAATTTTTCTGTGAAATCTGCGGGAAGAGAATTATCTACTCGTACAATTTTTTAGCCAAAATGTACTGCTCCACGCGCTCTGTAAGCAGGTAGCGAACAGACAATCCATCTTGGATCGATTGCCGAATAAAGGTGGCCGAAATATCAAGCAAGGGAGCGTCTACATAGCTTACTCCAGGATGATCAAGTCTTTTGACTTCTCCAGGTCGTGGATACACCAGGATGGGGTAGTGCTCTAAAATCGCTTTGTAGTTTTTCCATTTGTGAAAATGACTCAAGTTGTCCGATCCTAGAAAAAGCGAAAACTGGTGCTGAGGATGTTTTTCACTGAGAAGCGTAAGCGTATCGATGGTGTAGCTCGGTTTGGGCATGCGAAACTCCACATCAACAGCCCGGAAATCAAAATTATCTTCAATAGCCAACTCCACCATACGTAGGCGGTCATGTTCGTGGGCCAAAGATTCCTGTTTTTTGAATGGGTTTTGTGGGCTGACGACAAACCAAACCTGGTCTAGTCCTCCGCGTTGAAAAAGGGTTTGGGCGATGATTAGGTGCCCCACATGAATCGGGTTGAAACTACCGAAGTATAGCCCTATTTTCATAGTTATTACTTTAAAAAATCGGTTACTAGGGCAACCGTATCCGCTGAAGATCGGGTGAAGTCATCGTTAAATACAGTCACGTCAAACTGCGCTTCAAAGGTCATCTCAAACTTGGCCTTGTAAATTCGGCGAGAAAGGGATTCTTCCGATTCGGTGCCCCGATCATTGAGTCTCGATTCCAAGACATCCAAAGAAGGGACCTTCACGAAGATGGCCAAAGCCTGCTCTCCAAAATATTTCTTTAGGGCCAGTCCACCTTTGACATCTACATCGAAAATCACTGCCTTTCCTTCCTTCCAAATTCGGTGCACCTCCTCTTTCAGCGTGCCGTAAAAATTGCCAGCATACACTTCCTCCCACTCCACAAAGGCGTCCTGGTCAATCTTATTTTTAAACTCTTCGATACTCAAAAAGTAATAGTCTCGCCCATGCACTTCGTGTCTACCGCGTTTGTCCCGCGTACAGGCAGAAATGGAAAATCCCAAATTAGGAACCTCTTGCATGAGGTGCTTGACTAGGGATGTTTTTCCAGAACCAGAGGGGGCGGAAAAAATAATGGCTTTGCCAGAAGGAATACTCATCGTGCGTCTTGAATCATTTGACGGATCGACTCCGCCAGTTTATCAGGTAAAGGTTGCTTGGTGCATTTGGTTTTGAGCACCTCGCGAATGGCTTGCTCCAAGTGAAAATGTGCAAAGCAGGGCTGGCATTGGTCCAACTTCTCTTGAAGCATTTCTTTTCCTCCCTCCACAAGCTCTCCATCCAGGATACGCTCCAGAAGCTGAAAGCATTTGCTTACGTCGCTGCACTGCAGTTTCCGCTCAGGGGATAATGCGTCGTTGTTTTCCATAGCTTATCGTTTAATCCTCCTCTTCGTCCCTGCCGTATCCCATCGATTGGGCATAGCCTTTTAATGTATCTTTCAATAGATTCCTTGCTCGATGCAGCCTAGACCGCACGGTACCGATTGGAATATCCAAAATTTTTGCCATTTCTTCGTAGGTGAAGCCCTCCAAATCTGCCAAAATAATGACGGTACGAAAGTCTACCGCCAACCCATTCAAGGCATTGGAGATCTCATCCCCCAACATGTCTCGCACCGACTCCGCCCGAAGGTCACTCGTACTTTGGTAGTCTACATCGTCGGAATTGTAGAAAGTTTCCACTTCCTGGTAATCCACCGTTGCGGGCTTCTTGCTCTTTTTTCGGTAATCGTTGATGAAGCTATTTTTGAGAATACGGAAAAGCCAAGCCTTGGCATTGGTTCCCTGCTCAAAGGAATTGATGAAGCGAAAGGCTTTCATGTAGGTGTCCTGTACCAAATCTTTGGCGTCGTCCTCATCAAAGGTCAGTCGAAAGGCAAAGTTGTACATGGAATCGATGTGTGGCATAAACTCCCCATCAAAGATTGTAGATCGCTCTTCCTGAGAATATTTCCTTCGCTGAACTTCAGACATAAATCAAAAGTACGCAATGCCTCAAATTATACCTAAATTCCCCTTCTATTTCGCTGCTTTTCCTTTATTTTGTAGTTGAAACCGACACTACTTTAGGGCCAATTACCCACCATCCTACCGGACGCATGCTTTTCTTTCAACTGTTCTCCCGACTACCACTTGGGATCTTGTATCTTTTTTCTGACTTCCTGTACTTAATTGCCAGGTATGTGGTTCGCTACCGCAAAATAGTGATCGATGAAAACTTGCTTCATGCCTTTCCTGAAAAAACAGCCAAGGAGCGAAAATCCATCCGCAATCGGTTCTATCGGAACTTCACCGACTCCATCGCCGAAAGCGTCAAATCAATCACGATCTCCAAAGAGGAGTTGGCCAAAAGATTTACCATCACCAATCAGGATTTCCTTGATCAGGAGGTAAGAAACGGAAATAGTGTGCTCCTACTCGCTGGCCACTTTTTCAATTGGGAGCTCGGACTCCAACAAGCTGCAGTACTCAGCAATGTGCCTTCTGAAGGGGTATACCTGAAGCTCAATAACCCTTTTTTCAACGACTTGATGTACAAGACTCGCACCCGATTTGGAAATACAGTCACCGAGAAAAAAGAGTTTCGTAATACGGCAAAAACCCTGAACATCCAGCACCGGGTAGTACAGCTCGCCGCCGACCAACGACCCAATAGACGGACGATGCGGTACCAACGCCCCTTTATGAACCGTCCCGCCTTCTTCTTTGAAGGGGCCGAGCACATCGCCAAAAGTAGGAGCCTTCCGGTGTACTTTGGGGAAATTTCCAAACTAGGAAGAGGACGCTACCAGGCCACCTACGAATTGCTCACAAGAGGCCCTTACGATTCGCATTCGGAGCACAGCATCACCGATGCCTTCTGCGCTCGATTGGAGGCCAATATTCACCTGCAGCCTGACCTGTACCTCTGGAGCCACAAGCGCTGGAGAATTTAAAGCAAAAGGCTTAACTCTCCTCTAGACCCCGTTTCACCTTGACAATTCAGTTGGCGCTGAACCCTAAGAAATTACGATTTTCATTACAGAATTTTACTAGATTCATTATCTGGATGGTCATGTCTTGATACTTAAGTCTAGCTACTTGATACTATACAAATGGATTACCTCAAGGAACTCAATCCCGAACAACGCCAAGCCGTAGAGCATACGGAAGGTCCAGTGATGATCATTGCTGGAGCGGGATCGGGAAAAACGCGGGTACTTACCTACCGAATCGCACACCTGATCTATGCCAAAGGAGTAGACGCCTTCAATATCCTATCCCTCACCTTTACCAACAAGGCGGCGAGCGAGATGAAGCACCGCATCGAAAAATTGGCGGGACTTGAGGCTCGAAATACCTGGATGGGGACTTTTCACTCCGTTTTTGCAAAAATCCTGCGTGTGGAAGCCGACAAATTAGGCTACCCCTCCAACTTCACCATTTACGATACCGACGACTCCAAGTCCCTCATCCGCACCTTGGTGAAGGAACTCCGGCTCGACGATAAGGTGTACAAACCCTCTGTGGTCCTGTCCCGAATCTCAGGGGCAAAAAATAGACTGATCTCCTGGCAGACCTACCAAAATGACCCCTTTGTGAAGGCCGATGACGAGGCTGCCCTCCGCCCAAGAATGGGAGAAATCTACCAGCGCTACCAAGAGCGCCTTTTCAAGGCAGGTGCCATGGACTTTGACGACCTCCTTTTCAATACCAACGTCCTGTTTCGGGACCACCTCGAAGTGCTCAACAAGTACCAGCAGCGCTTCAAATACGTGATGGTAGACGAGTTTCAGGATACCAACATTTCCCAATACCTGATTACCAAAAAGCTGGCTGCTGTGCACCAAAACATCTGCGTCGTGGGTGATGATGCCCAAAGCATCTATGCCTTCCGAGGAGCGGATATTCAGAACATCTTGAATTTTGAAAAGGACTACCCCGACTTATTTGTGGTCAAGCTGGAGCAAAACTACCGCTCCACCAAGACCATTGTCGAAGCGGCCAACTCCATCATTGACAAGAATAAGGCCCAACTGAAAAAGGTGGTTTGGACCTCCAATCCTGAAGGTGACCTCATCGAGCTTTTTAAAGCAACTTCCGACAACGAGGAGGGGCGAATCGTCGCGAACACCATTTTTGAGGAGAAAAATAACAAGCAGCTTAACAATAGCGATTTTGCGATTCTGTACCGCACCAACTCACAGTCCCGATCCATGGAGGAGGCCTTGCGGAAGCTCAACCTCACCTACAAAATCGTAGGGGGACTCTCCTTCTACCAGCGCAAAGAGATCAAGGACCTCATGGCCTACCTCCGATTTGCTGTTAACCCTGTTGATGAGGAAGCCTTCAAACGAATCATCAACTACCCCAAAAGAGGCATTGGAGATAGTTCAGTAGAAAAAATACTCGTTTCTGCTTACGAACACGATATCCCCCTTTGGGATGTGGTTCAAAATGCACCCAGCTTCCTAGGCGGCCGAGCAGGGGTTTCCGTAGACGACTTTTCGACGATGATCAAAGCTTTTCAGATCGAAATCGAACGCAAGGATGCCTTCGAGGCCGCGAGCTCGGTGGCCAAGCAGAGTGGCTTGCTCCGGGAACTCTATGAAGACAAAACCATCGAGGGCCTCAACCGCTATGAAAACGTACAGGAATTGCTCAACGCAATCAAGGAGTACGTGGACAACCCTGAGAACGAAGACAAGAGCTTGGGTGCCTTCCTGCAGGAAATCGCCTTGCTCACCGATAACGACCAGGACAAAAGCCAAACCGATGCGATCACGCTGATGACCATTCACGCCTCCAAAGGGCTCGAATTTAAGCAGGTATTTGTGGTGGGCATGGAAGAAGATCTCTTTCCCTCCCAGATGATGATGCAGAGTAGGGAAGACTTGGAAGAGGAACGGAGGTTATTTTATGTAGCCTCAACACGTGCCATGGATAAACTTTACCTGAGCTATGCCCTCACCCGCTACCGTTATGGACGACTGCTCAATTGTGAGCCGAGCCGGTTTTTGGAGGAAGTAAATCCAGCCATGCTAAAAGTCAACAAGCGCATGTCTGCCACGCGAGAGCTGCCAGGAGCATTCCGAAAAGAAGGACCTCCAGGTGGCGCAGGATTTATTGGCATCAAAAAACAGCCAGAAACCAGACTTCCCTCGGCGATGCATGTGCATACACCAAACCCTGACTTCAAACCAAGCAATACCAATGCACTTCAAGAAGGGCAATTGGTGGAGCATCCTAAATTTGGATTTGGGAAGGTTCAAAAAATTGAAACCGAAGGACTTAACAAAAAGGCTAGCATTCATTTTGAACATTTTGGGGAGAAAACTTTATTGCTTAGCTTTGCCAAGCTCAGAATTATAGACTAATTCCGCATACGCCCACCATTGCTGTTTTTTTATTACCTTTTACAAGGCAAAAATAGGAGGCGTCATGAAGCATAACGATTCAGAAAAACAACAACTTATTTTGAAAGAATACGGAAAGAATATCCAACAACTGGTACAACATGTAGTCGCGATTGAAGATCGAGAACGACGCACCCAAAGTGCCCACACCATCGTCGAAATCATCAAGCAACTCAACCCTACTGTCAAGCAGGAAAATGACCAGAAGCTTTGGGATGACTTGTACATCATGTCCAATTTTACCCTAGACATCGACGGTCCCTTTCCTATGCCAGAAAAGGAATTGCTGGGTAAAAAACCTCCCCATATTGGCTATCCAAAGGGTCAAATCAAGTTTAAGCACTACGGCAGAAACATTGAGAAGCTGATCGAAAAAGCCATTGATATCGAAAATGACGAGGACCAAGAAAATGCAATCATCTACATCGGACAGCTGATGCGGAGTTTCCATTCCACCTGGAACCGAGATAATTTTGATGACAACATCATCCTAGATGACATCAAAACGCTCTCCAAAGGCAAGCTTCACATCGATTTGGAAAAAGTTCAAGAAAATGCCCTCTTTGAATCCAATACGCGACGGGATTTTAAAATTCCACATCAAGAGGAAGAACATTCTGGGAAAAAGAAAAATAATATGCACGGAAAAAAATTCCGCCCTGCCCACAAAAAACGCAGATAAACACATGGCCTCTTTTAAAGTAGAAGGTGGACACCGCCTCAAAGGAGAAATCACTCCGCAGGGAGCAAAAAACGAAGCACTACAAATTCTTTGTGCCGTACTCTTAACCTCTGAAAAGGTTACCATTCACAAAATCCCAAATATCCGGGATGTCAACAAGCTCATCGAACTCCTTTCAGACATGGGTGTGAAGGTGCAGAAGCTAGGACCCGAATCCTATACCTTCCAGGCCGATGCCGTGAACTTGGATTACCTTGAAACCCAAGATTTTCTAAACAAAGCCTCCGCATTGCGCGGATCGGTGATGATTCTTGGCCCTTTATTGACTCGCTTCGGTACTGGGAAACTTTCCAAGCCAGGAGGAGACAAAATCGGTCGTCGCCGCATGGATACCCACTTCTTTGGCTTCCAAAAACTCGGCGCCGAATTTCACTACGATGCCAAAAACGAGATCTTCCACATCGATGGCAAGCACCTGAAAGGAACCTATATGCTCCTCGATGAGGCATCCGTAACCGGCACTGCCAACATCGTCATGGCTGCAGTAATGGCCGAAGGTAAGACCACCATTTACAATGCTGCCTGCGAACCGTATTTGCAGCAGCTTTGCGACATGCTCAACCGCATGGGTGCACAGATTACTGGAGTGGGCTCCAATCTCCTCCACATTGAAGGCGTAAAAGTATTGGGTGGCACCACACATACGCTACTTCCAGACATGATCGAGATCGGCTCATTTATCGGGATGGCCGCCATGACGCAGTCTGAAATCACCATTAAGGACTGTCAAATCCATCGCCTAGGCATCATTCCGGACACGTTCCGACGCATGGGCATCAAGTTGGAATTTAGAGGAGACGACATCTTTGTTCCAGAGCAAAAACACTACGAGATCGAAACCTTCATCGATGGATCCATCCTTACGGTAGCGGATCAAATCTGGCCTGGCTTCACCCCAGACTTGCTTTCCATCATTTTGGTGACCGCTACACAAGCCAAAGGAACAGTTTTGGTGCACCAAAAAATGTTTGAATCCCGCCTGTTCTTCGTGGACAAGTTGATCGACATGGGTGCGCAGATCATCCTTTGTGATCCACATCGCGCTACGGTGATCGGATTGGATCGCAAGTATCCACTTCGAGGCATCAAGATGACCTCTCCAGACATCCGCGCAGGGGTATCCCTCTTGATTGCGGCCATGTCTGCCAACGGCACTTCGGTAATCGACAACATCGAGCAAATCGACCGAGGATACCAAAACATTGACGAGCGTCTGAATGCTCTAGGTGCAAAAATCACCCGAGTTGACTAAAATCGCCGTTTAACAAAGCTTCCCCATCCCCTTGGTAAGAATCAAGGGGATTTTTTATGCCCCAATCCACTTTTTCATTCCATCCTGCTCATCCATTTTCCAGAATTTTTGGTAACTTCTTGGCCAATTAACAGAACCCATTTGAGCTCATGACCAAAAAGAAACTCCGAAGCCAGGAATGGTACGGCAGAACCGGCAAGGACGGATTTATCTACCGATCCTGGATGAAAAACCAAGGACTCCCCCATCACCTTTTTGAAGGCGAAAAGCCGGTGATCGGCATCTGCAACACCTGGTCCGAGCTGACCCCCTGCAATGCACACTTCCGTGATTTGGCCGAAGCACTCAAGCGCGGCGTCTGGGAAGCAGGCGGATTTCCATTGGAGTTTCCAGTCATGTCCCTCGGCGAGTGCTCCATCAAACCTACCGCGATGCTCTTTCGAAATCTTGCCTCCATGGATGTGGAAGAGAGCATCCGCGCCAATCCCATGGATGGTGTCATCCTGATGTGTGGCTGCGATAAAACCACCCCTTCTTTGGTGATGGGTGCAGCTTCGGTCAACCTGCCCACCCTCGTACTTTCTGGCGGTCCCATGCTCGTAGGGAGATTCAAAGGCAAAAAAATTGGCACTTCTGATATTTGGCGCTTTGCCGAAGATTTTAAACTCGGCAAACTCTCTCAAGAAGAGTTTATCGAAGCAGAAGCAGCCATGTCCCGATCCGTAGGGCATTGCGCTCCTATGGGCACTGCCTCCACCATGGCCGCAATGGTTGAGGCTTTGGGACTAGCCCTCCCGGACAATGCTACCATCCCGGCAGCAGATTCCCGACGCAAAGTTATGGCTCATATGGCGGGCATGCGCATCGTGGAAATGGTCAAGGAAGACATGACCATGGATAAGATCCTTACCCGCAAAGCCTTTGAAAATTCCATCATGGTCAATGCCGCTGTCGGAGGATCTACCAATTACATCCTGCACCTCATCGCCATCGCAAAACGAATAGGCGTTCCCTTGGACCTGGCTGACTTTGATGAATTTTCTTCTCGGATCCCACTCATCGCCAATGTGCAGCCCTCCGGCGAGCATTGGGTAGAAGACCTATTTTATGCAGGCGGACTACCTGCGGTCATGAAGGAGATCGAAAAACACCTCCATACCGATGCGCTTACAGTCAATGGCAAGACCCTAGGTGAAAACATAACCAAAGCTGAATGCTGGGACAGAAACCTGATTGGCACCTTCGAAAACCCCATCAAACCAGAGTCTGGCATCGCCGTACTGAAGGGCAACCTTTGCCCTCAAGGTGCCGTGCTGAAGCCTTCCGCTGCAACTCCTAGCTTATTGACCCATACCGGTAGGGCAGTGGTATTTGAAGACATTGACGACTACAAAGCACGGGTAGACGATCCCAACTTGGATATTGACGAGACCTGTGTGATGGTCTTGAAAAAAGTAGGTCCCAAAGGATACCCAGGCATGCCCGAGGTAGGCAATATGGGACTACCCAAAAAATTGCTGGAAAAGGGCGTAAAGGACATGGTTCGAATTTCAGATGGGCGCATGAGCGGAACGGGATTTGGTACTGTGGTGCTGCACGTCTCCCCTGAATCAGCCATCGGCGGGCCACTTGCGCTGGTGCAAAACGGAGATATGATCGCATTGGATGTTCCCAATCGCAGCCTAAACCTGCTGATCTCAGAAGAAGAATTTGCAAAAAGAAAAGCGGCATTTTCTCCCAGCCCCCTTCCTT
>JBILBQ010000045.1:0-19748 GCA_044353615.1 Algoriphagus sp.
GAGACATCCCCAGCAGTGTAAATGTCTTCAAAACGCTTTTGAGTAATATCTAATACCGCACCGCGTTGTTGAATCCAGGTGAGTCCCACAAGCACCATCACCGCGGCTACAATTAGCCAAAGTTGGAAATTGGGTTTCTGAGGTACCTTAGGGGTGAAATTCTTTTTTTTGTCGCTCATTGCTAGTTAGGGGGTACTTGTGTATATGCTAAAACAGATTTACTACTCGAAAGTTCATTGGTAATCCTAAGAAATGCGGGTGGTCTTTGCATCGCCCCACAAATCTTCCAAACCATAATATTCTCGGGTGTCCGATAAAAATATATGGGCGACCACATTTACATAGTCCATCAAAATCCATTGTCCATTGGATCTCCCCTCCACTTTCCATGCTGGAGATTCAGCAGCTTTGTGAACTTCCTCTTCGATAGATTTGGAAATTGCATCCAATTGGGTGCCCGAATTGCCCGAACAAATCACAAAAAAATCGGTCACGGTATCTTTTACTGACCTGAGATCCATCACCAAAATGTCGGAAGCCTTTTTTTCTTCCATTCCCTTGGTAATGATCTTACTCAGCTGTTGTGCTGTCATAGGATTGATTTAAATAGAGTCTTCAGTACCTTTGTATCTCGAAGAATAATCTAATGTATAAAATTCTTGCCAACACCCTTTTTTTAGGCAAAGATATTCATTTTCTGCCAGACTGTCATTCCACCAATGACATGGCATTGCAAGCTTTACGCCAAAAAGAGGCAGGTGAGGGAAGCATTTTTATTACCAACCACCAAACGCGTGGTAAGGGGCAGCGTGGGAATTCTTGGGAAACCAAGCCAGGGGAGAACTTAACTTTCTCGGTGGTCCTCCAACCCAAATTTTTGGATTTAAGTGAACAATTTCTTTTAAACATGGCCATTTCCAATGCCATCCGCAGGTGCCTTCAGGAGTATATCCCAGGGCTTCTGGTGAAATGGCCCAATGATTTGGTGGTTCCTGGTTTTGGGAAAATAGGGGGGGTCTTAATCGAAAACCTAGTAGGGAGCAGCGGTTGGGACTATGCGGTAGTGGGTATCGGCATCAATATCAACCAAAATCAATTTGCTAGCCCCCAGGCCACTTCCCTATCTTTGATTACTGGGAATTCATATCCCTTGGAAGAACTTTTTAAACTTATAATTGTGCATTTGGAGCAAGCCTACATCGCACTTAAAAAAGGGAAAAACGCAGTTCTTACCCGTGAATACTTGCAGCACCTTCATTTAATTGAAGAATGGGCCATTTTTAAGGTAGGCGAAGAGGAGCTAGAAGGCAAAATCATTGGCTTGACCGAGATAGGAAACTTGCTTCTAGAACTTCCCTCGGGCAGACAGCAAAGTTTTGGTATCAAAGAGATTAGCTTCCCGAATTTCTGATTCGACTTCTGATTCCCAATTTTATCCAATACCTTTGCGGTGCCAAAGGCAAAACCTGCCTGCTTTCAGCAAACAAACCTTCAGAAAGCAGGTTAACATTGAACTTAGTTTACCTGCCTGCGGCAGGCAGGCTTTTAACATTTTTAACAATTCATAAAGTATGTCCACCTCCAATTACATCCCTTACAAAGTAAAAGACATTTCCCTAGCTGAGTGGGGAAGAAAAGAAATTCGTTTGGCGGAAGCTGAAATGCCAGGATTGATGGCCCTTCGTGCCGAATTTGGTCCTTCACAGCCCCTCAAAGGTGCTCGCGTAGCGGGTTGCCTTCACATGACTATCCAAACAGCCGTTTTGATCGAAACCTTAGTTGCCCTAGGTGCTGAGGTAACTTGGTCTACTTGCAACATATTCTCTACCCAAGACCATGCTGCCGCCGCTATCGCTGCTGCCGGCATTCAGGTCTATGCTTGGAAGGGACAAACTGCCGAGGAATTTGATTGGTGCATCGAGCAAACGCTATTTTTTGGCGAAGGCCAGCAGCCCCTCAACATGATCCTAGACGATGGTGGTGATTTGACCAACATGGTCCTAGACCAATACCCTGACTTAGTGGCAGGTATCCGTGGTCTTTCTGAAGAAACCACTACGGGTGTACACCGCCTTTACGAGCGCATGAAAAACGGCACGCTTCCTATGCCAGCAATCAACGTAAATGACTCGGTAACCAAATCCAAGTTTGACAACAAGTACGGTTGCAAGGAATCCCTAGTAGATGCGATCCGTCGCGCAACTGACGTGATGATGGCCGGAAAAGTAGCTGTAGTCGCTGGCTACGGTGACGTAGGAAAAGGTTCTGCCGCATCGCTCAAGGGTGCTGGTGCACGCGTAATCGTGACCGAAATTGATCCGATCTGTGCGCTACAGGCAGCTATGGATGGCTTTGCAGTACGAAAGATGGCAGATGCAATTCAGGAAGCAGACATCGTGGTAACTGCTACTGGTAACAAAGATATCATCAGCGGAGCACACTTCAAGGCGATGAAGGACAAGGCGATTGTGTGTAACATTGGCCACTTTGACAACGAAATCGACATGGCTTGGTTGAACGACAACTATGGACATACCAAGAATGTGATCAAGCCTCAGGTAGACTTGTACGAAATCGATGGCAAGGAAATCATCGTGTTGGCAGAAGGCCGATTGGTAAACTTGGGTTGCGCCACTGGCCACCCATCGTTTGTGATGTCCAACTCCTTTACCAACCAGACGTTGGCACAGCTAGAATTGTGGGCAAATTACAAGGACTACACTCCTGGCGTGTATGTACTTCCAAAGCACTTGGACGAGAAGGTAGCTTTCTTGCACTTGGCCAAGTTGGGCGTACAGCTAGATACCCTTTCTCAAGACCAAGCGCAGTACATCGGCGTGGAGGTGAAGGGGCCGTTTAAGCCAGAGTATTACAGATATTAAAGGCTTGCCTGCCGCAGGCAGGTAATTCTCTTTTTAAAATGTTTTCAAAAAGGAGCTCGATATGAGCTCCTTTTTCTTTTCAAATCTTCCAAAGCGGTAGTATATTGAAAAAAAATAAAGCCAAAGACTATGAACTATACCGAAGGAATGCTCCGCGAAGGATCGTTGAAAGGAAAAAATATTCTGATTACTGGGGGTGGTACGGGCTTAGGCCGGGCCATGGGGGAGTATTTCTTGGAGTTGGGTGCCAACCTAGTCATTACCTCTCGTAAACTGGAAGTGCTTGAAGAAACAGCCAAGGAGATGATGGCCAAGTCGGGCGGCAAGGTGATTCCTGTAGTTTGTGATGTAAGAGAGATTGAACAAGTTGAAGCCATGTGGGCCAGGTGCATCGCTGAATTTGGGCAAATCCACGGGGTATTGAACAATGCGGCGGGCAATTTCATCAGTCCTACCGAGCGACTTTCTGCGAATGCGTTTAATACGGTCCTAGATATTGTCCTCAAGGGTACCTCGCAGGTAACTCTGACTGCTGGCAAGCATTGGATTGCGGAGAAGCAGCCTGGAGTATTTTTAAATATTGTGACCACCTATGCCTGGACAGGGTCAGGTTATGTAGTTCCCTCCGCAGCTGCAAAGGCAGGAGTGTTGGCACTTACCCGTTCGCTCGCTGTAGAGTGGGCCAAGTACGGCATCCGATCCAATGCCATCGCACCAGGACCATTCCCTACTGAAGGAGCATGGAGTAGATTATTGCCAGGTGATTTGGTCAAGAAATTTGATCCAGCCAAGAAGGTGCCTGTCGGAAGAGTGGGTGTGCACCAGGAATTGGCCAACTTGGCAGCCTACCTGATTTCAGATTTTTCTGCCTATGTCAATGGAGATGTCATCACCATTGATGGAGGGGAGTGGCTAAAAGGAGCTGGAGAGTTTAACAATTTGGAGATGATACCCCAAGAAATGTGGGACATGATGGAGGCATCTCGCGGAAAAAAGCCCTAAGCCCCAAAGTGATTTGGGGCTACCTCAAGGCCAAATGGAAGATTAGAGGAGTTTAGGTTCCTCGAATAAATATTGAAGCTATTTCTAGTCAAATTAATCCCACCATTTATCTGTACGACCGCATGGAAACACCATCCTTAAACCTACACCGTCAGGAATTTGGAGATCCAAAAAACAAAGACCAGGTGCTCAGTTTGGCTGAAGCTCATGAATTATTGAATGCTTGGGTCCTGAACGACCGCTTGAAAGTTCACATGAAGCAAGTAGGCCACTTGATGAAGGAATATGCGGTACAGGAGGGACTTTCTTCCTTGGATGCCCACAAGTGGCATTTGGCAGGATTACTTCATGATGCCGACTGGGATCAATGGCCGGATCAGCATTGCCGGAAGATTATTGAAGAGCTCGAGACAAGATCCATAGATCCAGAAATCATTCGTGCCATCGCCTGTCATGGTCCCCGTTATTTTGGGGTGGAGCCACGCACACGAATGGATAAAATGCTCTATGCCTTTGACGAACTGAGTGGCTTGGTACATGCCTATTCCCTGATGCGTCCCGAAGGCTATGCCGGGATGGAGGTAAAGGGGGTTAAAAAAAGACTTAAAGACAAAACCTTCGCTGCACAAGTAAGTCGAGAGGATATTGATGATGCTGCGCAGCGGGCTGAAATCAACCTAGAGGACTTGATAGCTTTTGTCGTTGCCAAGCAAGGTTCCACAGACCTAGCTTAAAAAGGAAAAGGGCCGCTGCTGCGGCCCTTTTTATTCTTCTTCCAATTCCTGAATAACAGGCTTGAAATTTCCTGTAGGTAAGTCTGGGCTCACTTCTGCTTTTTCAAAAGGAAAAACTTCTAGAATGGAACTTTCCGTAATGTCAGGCACCCGGAAGCTCACGAGCATGTTTTTCAGACTATCTTGGATGCGATCGTAGGCTTGCTTCACATCTTCTGCGGTTACAATCATGTATTGGGTCACCTTTTTTTCTTTTCCGCTATCGGCATCAGCAATCAAGTAGGTCACTTTGCACTTGTGCCAGATGTCAGCATCCTCGTAAAAAAAGACATCTACAATGTTGCTTTTGCTGATTCCTGTCACCTGGAAATCACCACGAATCTGTGACCCCAATCGGTCATACAGGATGGCTTCTGCCTCGGTAAAAGACACGGCATCCACCAGATATTGTTCGGAAATACTTTTCAAAAGACCCTCTTCAGTTTCTTTCGCATACTTTACTTTACACAAAAACCAGATTCTCATTTGCTACATAGTTAAGGCTTCGAATCTACCGCATCTCTTCCAAAGCGCTAAAGAAAGTCATGAAAATATTTTTAGCGATCGAAGTAAATTAAACAGGGCGTTGAAATTCAATACCTTGTGTTTGGTTAGCAGGTGAGCCTATTCGTTGGATAGGCTTGGGCGATAAAAAAGGGGAATCCTGGGCCAATTATAATTAAAGCCCAATTCAGGAAAGCCTTGTTCGATGCGGCTGTTTTAGTAGCTTTAGGGAAGGCTAGACAGTTCTTTTATTTTTAATTTGTACCCCATGTGGCAAACCTTTACGCGTAGTTTTCCGGTTCAACTTTTTCTCCTTCACCTCAAGAAGAACTTATCTTTGCTGTTGATTTGGTTGGTTTTGTTGGGGTTTGTACTGCAGCAATTTGGGGTAGTCCTAGGTATTCCTTATTTATTTTTAGATCCTGAATACCTGCATGAGGTCTCTTGGTTGAGTTTTTTTTGGATGGGATTAGGCTTGGCAGTATTTACCATGACCTTCCACATGACCACCTACATTATGGATGGGTGGAGATTTTCATTTCTTGCTGTGGTGCATCGCCCCTTCATTCATTATTGCTTCAATAACTCCATCGTACCCCTTCTTTTTTACCTGATTTACACCATTCAATTCGTTTCCCTGCAATTCGATAATGACCTGTCCAACTGGGAGGTGCTTCGTTTGTATCTTGGATTTTCATTGGGAAGTATTTTGGCCTATGCCCTACTTTTTGGCTATTTGAGTTTGACCAATAAGGGCTTTTTTATGCTGTTCTCCGAAACAATCGACAAGCGTCTTCGTCGGGTAAGTCGAAGTCACCGATTGAAGAAAGGAGAACAAGATCCCTTTAATTTGCAGGGACCAGCAGTGAGTGTCTACCTCAATCTTAAGCTGAAATGGGAATCGGTGCGGCCTGATATCTCACGATTTGAAACTGCCAAGCTGCTTCGGGTATTCCATCAGAATCACTGGAATCTATTTTTAATCCAAGTGTTTCTGGTATCCGTGATCCTAGTCTTGGGCCTGTTTAATGAAGAGGAGCTCTTGCAGTTTCCTGCAGCAATGAGTGCCTTGCTGCTGCTAGCTATTCTCTTGATGGCCATTGGGGCCTTGACCTTTTGGCTCAGGACCTGGGCTGCGGTGGTGGTTTTAGTCCTGGTTCTGGGAGCAAATTATTTTTCGACTATTTCCTGGTTAAACAAGCCCCACCAGGCCTATGGAATGGATTATTTGCATACGCCTGCTCCTTACAACCTAGACCGGTTGGATGTGCTGACGCATCCGGATACGCTACGGAAGGATAAGCAACAGGTAGAACAGATATTGAATCGCTGGCGGGCCAAGTTTCCAACTTCCTCCAAACCTAAGTTGGTGCTTGTGGCGGCAAGTGGGGGTGGGCAGCGGGCTGCACTCTGGACCTTGAAAGTTCTTCAAGAGCTTCATGCCAGTTCCTCTGGTGAGCTTACCAAGCATTCATTTTTATACACAGGAGCTTCTGGGGGTGTATTAGGAGAGGCATTCTTTCGTGAACTTTATTTGAGATCTCTCAGTGATCCCAACCTAGACCTTGGTGCTCCGGAATACCTGAATCAATTGGCGGCAGACAATCTCAACCCCATTTTATTTAGTCTATTGGTCAACGATCTCTTGTTCCAAACCCAAAAATTGGAGTACAAGGGGAGAGTATATTCCAAAGACCGGGGATTTGCTTTTGAAGAGCAGCTCAATAAAAATACGAAAGGAATAATGGATAAGTCCTTAGAGGATTACAGAGAACCAGAGGCAATGGCAAAGATTCCTTTGTTGCCTTTGACCACCTTGGTAGTCAACGATGGCAGAAAATTGGTGGTATCTCCTCATTCCTTTTCGTTTTTTGGTAGCGGCGCCCTTGATAGCCTCTTGCCACAAGAAAAAAAGCAATCGATTGATTTCATGCGCTTCTTTGCAGCGCAAGATCCCGGGAATTTACGCTTTCTCACAGCGCTTCGAATGAGTGCGACCTTTCCATTTATCACTCCCAATGTGGAGCTTCCTTCCAATCCAGTAATGAAAACAATGGATACTGGTTTGTCTGATAATTTTGGGATTCAAGATGCCCTCCGATTTCTCTATGTCTTTAAAGATTGGATTGGCGCCAATACTTCTGGAGTGGTACTTGTGACCATTCGTGATTCTGAAAAATCTCCTGAAATCTCCACTTCAGCCACCACCCAAATCCTTGAAAAAATCAGTAGTCCCCTCAAAAATATCTACAGCAACTGGGACATGATCCAAACCATCCACAACGAAGTGCTATTCAATTACATGACGGAATCTATGCCTTTTGGCGTGGAAAAGATTGAATTTGAATATGCGCCGGGGAAACTCTCTGCAGCGCAGACTTCTGAAATTTCGGGAAGTATGCAGCGTGCTTCGCTCAACTGGAGGTTGACGACGAAAGAAAAACGTTCCATTCTAGCTACCATCCAAACCCAGTCCAACCAAAAGGCATTGGCTAGGGCAAGGGAGATCTTTGAGAAATGAGAAGCGTCTGGTCGATCTCAAATTAGTAACTGATCCCTATTTTCTTGTAGATAAAATGCATCAGCCAAGCAGGGCCGATCATCAAAAACTGGACATCTTTTAAAAATGATGGTTTTTTGCCTTCGATTTTATGGCCGTAGAACTGTATAATCCAAGCCAATACAAATACAGCTAGGCTGATATAGGCCAACATACCAGGAAAAGAAAGTGTTAGGTAATTAGCCAAAAACAAACAGAAGGCAGAAAAAAGCAACATGCCAAACGTAAGGGCAGGGGATAACGTAATGTAATAGATCAGCATTAAGAAAAGGGTAAGCGTTGCCCAGTTTGCATAATCTCCTAAAAAAGGAAGTTGGTTTGCTAAAAAACCACTTGGAATGCTGAATACTAGTCCTACCACACTGAAGAAGATTGCAGGAACACAAAACCAGTGAATTAATTTGTTGGTTTTATTTTGATGACTTTCGCCATATTCTAGGAGTAGGGAATCAATGTTTCTCATGGATTATTGGGTTAAAATGCGGTTCTTGGTGTCACAAGTTAACCAACCAAGTTTAAAAAGTAAATTCTCTCCGCCTATGTTGAGTTTTTGGGAGCAAAAAAATTTTTTACACTACGATTTAATCGTAGTTGGTGCCGGTTTCACGGGACTTTCAGCTGCAATTCATTTTAAAAAGCAGCATAAAAAAGCGAAGGTGCTAGTGGTAGACCGAGGGATTTTTCCTTCAGGAGCAAGCACCAAAAATGCGGGGTTTGCTTGTTTCGGCAGTTTAACAGAAATTTTAGATGATTTTTGGACCATGACCCCTGATGAGGTCCTACACTTGGTTGAGAAAAGATATTCCGGTTTAAAACAGATTCGGAAACAATTTGGAGACCAAGCGCTGCGATACCAGCACCGTAATGGATATGAAATTATAGGGGAGGAACAGTTGGATGCGTTGGAGCAATTACCGGATATCAATCACCTCCTCAGGAAATTATTTGATAAGGAGGTTTTTTCTCTAGTAAAAGATCCGCAAAAATTTGGGTTTTCCGAAACCGTGAAGGCAGTGGTCAAAAATCGTTTCGAGGGCGAGTTGGATCCTGGTGCGTATTTGAATGCACTTTGGACCAAGGCCTCTAGCCTGGGAGTACGAATCCTAACCGGACTGTCTGTGGTAGAAGTGGACCATGAGGAGGGTAGGGTATTGGCAGAAAAAAGAGATAAAAAGGATGTTTTTGAGTTTTTTGGAGAGCGTGTAGCTATTTGTACCAATGCGTTTACCCAAAAATTATGGCCTTCCTCTCCCTTGGAGCCGGGTAGAGGATTGATTTTGTTGAGTAAGCCGATAGCCGGAGGAATTCCTTGGAAAGGTGGCTTTCATATGGACCGAGGATATGTGTATTTCAGAGAGGTGGAGGGGCGCCTACTTTTAGGAGGAGCTCGAAACAAAGATTTTGAAAAAGAGAAAACCACTGAGTTTGAGGTGAACCCTGCCATAAAAGAGCATTTGAATCGATTGGCTCAAGAAGTGATTTTTCCAGGAAGACCAGTAGAATGGGAAATGGAATGGACGGGAATCATGGCTTTTGGGACAAAAAAGTCACCCATTATCCAACAGATTGGAAAGAAAACAGCGGTTGCAGTTCGGCTGGGCGGTATGGGTGTAGCCATTGGTTGGCAGGTAGGTAAGGAGGTTTCTGAACTACTTTCAGACCTGTAATTAATTTTTTTTCTTTAGCTTCATGGCTTGTAAACTCTCGACCTCAATCGAATGAATAAAATTCCAAAAGTTCCGAAGGTGCTCGAAGCACTGATCCCTCTGGTTTTTTTAATTATCCTGCTTGTATTAACCATTAAGATATTTGGAACCGATGGGCTTTCTGGGTCCAATCAAATTGTTTTGATTTTATCAGCGGCAGTCGCAGGGTCCATTGCGGTTTTCAGATTGGGCTACACTTGGGACGCACTTCAAGAGGGAGTCGTTAAAAGTATTAGCTCAGCGATGAGTAGCATCCTTATTTTGTTTTTGATTGGAGCACTTGCAGGTACCTGGCTACTGAGTGGTATTGTACCTGCCATGATTTAT
Organism: Algoriphagus sp.; assembly: GCA_044353615.1. GTDB lineage: Bacteria > Bacteroidota > Bacteroidia > Cytophagales > Cyclobacteriaceae > Algoriphagus. The sequence goes on from JBILBQ010000045.1 coordinate 9,755, forward strand.
TACGGTTTGCAAGTGCTTAGTCCTACCTTATTTTTGTTTGCTGCTTGTATTATCAGTGCCATCGTATCTACAGCAACGGGTAGCAGTTGGACCACTGTAGCTACAGTAGGGGTAGCCTTATTGGGAATAGGAAAAGCTTTGGGATTCGAGGAAGGAATTATTGCGGGAGCCATCATCTCGGGGGCGTATTTCGGGGACAAAATGTCTCCACTATCTGACACCACCAATCTAGCGCCAGCCATGGCAGGAACGGATTTGTTTACCCATATCCGACACATGGCCAAAACCACCATCCCTACCATGGTGATTACGCTTATTTTATTTTTTGTGATTGGCCTCAACTACCAAACGGATGGCAATGTGGAAGATGTGAAAACAATTTCCAACATCATTTCTAGCAACTTTACCCTCAGTCCTTGGCTGTTTCTTGTTCCGGCAGCCGTCATTTTTATGATTATTAAAAAAGTACCTGCCTTACCTGCCTTGTTAGTTGGAGCTTTGTTGGGAGGGGTGTTTGCCTTGATTTTTCAACCACAGATCATTGCTCGAGTGGTAGGTGAAGAGGGTTCATTCGCATACCTAGGATTTAAGGGGGTGATGATGGCGCTGTATGGGAAAATCAGCATTGTGACGGAAAATGCCCTCGTCAATGAATTATTAGCTACGAAAGGAATGGCAGGGATGCTCAATACCATTTGGTTGATCGTATGTGCGATGGTTTTTGGGGGTATCATGGAAGAGAGTGGGATGCTCAAGGTGTTGGCTGAGGCAGTCATCCGCAAGGTACACCGCGTTGGATCTCTTATTGCTACCACGGCGGCTACCTGTGTATTCTTTAATATCACTACCTCAGATCAGTATTTGGCTATTTTGGTGCCAGGGAGGATGTTTGCTGATGTGTACAAAAAAAGAGGGCTGAAACCAGAAAACCTATCCCGTACCCTAGAGGATTCTGCCACAGTAACTTCAGTATTGGTGCCTTGGAACACCTGTGGCGCCACCCAAGCATCGGTATTGGGTGTGGCTACCCTCGTGTATGCCCCGTATTGCTTTTTTAACATCATTAGTCCCATCATGACTATTCTGTATGGGTATCTCAATATTGGAATCAACTATTACGATAAGGAAGAAGAGTTGGTATGATCCCATATAGTATTAGTAAAGAAGAAATTAGCGAGTTACCTTTGGGTCAATTTGAAGGCCCAATCTACCTGATCGATAAACCTGATCAGGTGGAGGCTGCAGTAGATTTTTTAGAAAATCAGCCTTTAATTGGTTTTGACACAGAGACCAAGCCTTCTTTTCGGAAGGGGGAGTTCAATCATGTGTCTCTGCTCCAACTTTCCACTGCCAATCAAGCATTTGTTTTCCGACTCAATCAAATTGGGTTCCCACCTCCCTTGAGAAGCTTATTGGAAAAGGAAAATGTACTTAAAGTAGGTGCGGCTGTTCTCGATGACCTCAAGGCCCTCAAAAAGCTAAGCGATTCCTTTTACCCGCAGTCTTTTTTTGATTTGAATGACGAGTTAAAAAAAGTAGGCTTTCACAATGTAGGGGTTAGAAACCTCTGTGGTATGGTCTTGAAGATTCGCATTTCTAAGGCAGAGCAAGTATCCAATTGGGAGGCAGAGAAACTTACCGAAAAGCAGCTTCGCTACGCGGCTACTGATGCATGGGCTTGTGTGGAAATATTCAAACACTTGAAAGCTGAGGGATATTTGAAAGACCTTTTGGGTTAACTTCAAATCAATCTAGGCCATGCCTTTAGCCTACGCGAACTTGCACTCGGTCTGGACTTGAAAAATAGCGGTTACCGATAGCCAAAAGGTCCGCTGCAGTGAATTTTTTTAGGAAATCAAACCGTTTTTCGTAGTAGCTGAAATCAAGTCCAGCATAGTATACCCCCTTAAATTGATCGATCAGGTCAAAGGGAGAACTGAATTTGGTAAACAATTGTCCAATGAGGTAATTTCTCAAAATCTCAATTTCCTCCGAGCTGGCAAGTACGGTTCGAAGAATTTGAATTTCTTTATCAATCTCTGAGAAAACTTCTTCTTGGTGCGCTTTCTTTACGTCTGCAGCAATCACCCAATAGGCGTATTGGTCAAGTTCAACCAAAGAAGAGTGAATGCCGTAGGTATGTCCCTTGTCTTCACGGATATTTTTTACCAGGCGTGACCCAAAATAACCACCCAATAGCGTGTTGAATACGGCCAAGGCAGGAAAATCTTCGTGGTGCTTTGGGATAGACCAAGCACCAAGTCGTATACTGCTTTGTACGGCATCTGCGCGATCTTCTAAGAGCAAGGCAGTTGAGGTTGGTGCTGGCAAACCTTCTTTTTTAGCCCCTTGCTTGAGGGGAAGCTGGTTCAAAGTTGCTAGAAGCTGCTCTAGTTCCTGCGTCTTAAAGTCTCCAGAAAGAAAAAGACTGCAATCTTTCCAGAGGTGATCCTGATAATAGGCTTGAAGAAGTTCAGGCGTAATTTCCGCGATATGTGCTTCCGTAATTTCTTGACCGAAGGGATGGTTTGGCCCAAACAATCCCTTTTTGAAAAGTTGACCTGCTCTTGAACTTGGCTTTTCTTGGTCCAGTTTGAGGCTTAGTGCCCGTTGAGATTTTCTTTTCTCTAGGTTCTCTTCCGGAAATCGTGCTTCTGAAAAAAGGGAAAGAAATATGGGTAAAATCGTCGGAAGGTGCTTTTTGATGCAGATCAGGCTCAATCCTTCCTGAGTATAGCTTAGGGTAGGGTAAACTTCTGCTCCATGGTAATCAAAGAATTCTGCCAGCTGTTGCGCGGTTAATTTGGCCGTGCCTTCTTGAAGCATCTGCAGCGTAAACGAAGGGATTAGCGCATGGATGTTTGGTAGAAGTGACCGAGAACTGTTGCCAATTACTTCTAGTTTGACTGCATCAATTCCTGGTGTGGGGAAATAAAATACAGGACTTCCTGACTCCAGTTCGAATTGCTGGGGAGCAGGTAATGCGAATTCAGTAGGTAGAGAAAATTGAGGCGCTTTAGAGCGATCTACAGACATTAATTTGCAGCAGCAATGGAAGCAATGGAATAGCGGAGCGAAAACCGGAGGGTTTCTGCGAGCGGATGGTTTTGAACCTGTGGAACTAAATACGAGAAGTCTAAACCAAGGCGCTTCATGGTGAAGCCAGCACCCATTGTAAAATACCTACGGCCACCTTTGCTATCGTCCTCATAAAAATAGCCTGTACGAAGCGCAAACTTATCTGCATACAGATACTCCATTCCAAAAGAAAGAGTTAATTCACTCAACTCTTCTTGGGAGCCTCCAGGAGCATCGTTAAAGGAACCAAACATACCTGAAATAAGCGGTCTATTTGGATCTTTACCAGCTTCAATGATCAAATTGCCATTTGAGTCTGTAGCTAGAGTTCCGTCTGTATTCGTCTTGTAAGTAGGTGGTGTTGGAACCATCAATTTGTTGGCATCCACAGCAAAAGTCAAGGCGCTTGTTGTATTTAAATTGATTTTGTAGGCGGTACCTACTCGGAAGGTAGTTGGGATGTAATCCAAGTCTTCAGCGCTGTTGTAGGTGATCTTTGGACCAATGTTTGAAAGGGTTACTCCCCAAGACCAAACGCCCTCCTTCTGTCCAACGAGAACTGGTTTTTGATGGTAAAGCCCAATATCTGTACCTACGCCTATTCCAGGTCGAGATTCTGTGCCTCCAGAAGAAGACATGTTTCCGGATAGGTTGGAATGAATAAATCGTGCTGAAATACCTAAGCCTAGGTTTGCGGATAATCTTCTGGAATAAGTTCCTCCAATTGCGATATCTCGAGGATTAAACTCTCCGATAGGATTACCTCTTCCATCTGTGAGGGAGATGTCTCCCATGTTGAAGTAGCGGAGATCAAATCCAAAAGCAGAATTTTCATCTATTTTTTTGTAGCCTGAAAGGTAGCTTAATGACATATCATTGACCAGTTTCCCTAGCCATGGAGAGTAGGAAAGCGAAAAGCCAGAGTCATCGTTGATAAAGGCAAGCTTTCCTGCATTCCAATGAGCAGAATTTGCATCTGGAGAGGTGGCTACCCCTACATCACCCATGGCCGAATGGCGGGAGTCTGGAGCAAAATTTAAAAAGGGAACTGCTGTGGTGATCACTCTCCGGCTAGGATCTTGACCCGAGATAATCACACTGTTTTGCGCAAACGAGGTGAGACCTGCAAGTACAAAAACTAGCGTAAAAATAGTATGCTTTTTTAAGATGGCTTTTTTGTTCATTGAATCACCAGTTTTCCGCTTACCGAATCCACTTCCTGTGAAGATTCCGATTGCAATGTTAAGTTGTAAATATAAGTTCCTTTCGCTGGATATTTTGTTTTGCTTTGGAAAAATATCCAATTCCAGCCAACGATTTGTTCTTCAGCATTAACAAAACGTCTTTTCTCCGAAAATAGTACTTGGCCTTGCAAAGAATAAACAGTCCATGTTGCCTGTATGGTTTCTTGAGGCCGATTGTGTTGAAAGCGAATCGATGCATTTGTAGTGGCTGGGTTGGGATATGCTTGGTGTGAAATCACCTGCAATTGCGCACTATTTTGAACTTCAAGGGAGAAAGAATAAATTCCTTTATTTCCAAAAGTATCCCAAGCGAGTACTTCAACCGTATTTTTTCCTTCCTTCAATCCAGTCAGTAAAACTTGGGCTGTACCTTTTTCAAAATTCCCCTCAAGTGCCCGATAGTCCTGATAAATCTGCTGTGGAGGACCCTGGTTTATTCGTAGCTGCATTGTTTTATCTGGAAGAAGCGCTGAACTATTTATGCCACTTGGATCTCGGAAAGTGAGTGCTACTCGAACCTGAGTGCTAGAGATTGGGCGAATGTTTGCTATCCCTTGCCCATCTATTTCTGCAGTTATTTGGGGTCCATTTTGATCTAAATTACCCTTTTTTTGGTTTAGAAGAGGTATGGATACTACTCCAGCAGCTTGAATCTTTTTCTCTTTATCCCAAACGTGAATCCGTATCTGAATTTTTTCACGGCTGTTTTCGAGGCCCTCGGGAAGTATAAATTGGCTTTCTATTTTCCCATTCCGAACTTCTCCCTCTCCTGAGAATACCCGTTGGTTCTCCTCTGTAAATTCAAAAGCAGCATTTTCATCTCCAAGTGTTTTGGATTTAGTGGCTTGGCCCCAAATCTCTAGCCTGAAACTTCCTTGAACACTGGATAAGAACGCTTGTGTGCGTGGATCTATCACCGCTGCAGTAAGCTTCATGGGAATCAAGTTGGACAGGGTGTCCACTGCAGTTAGATTGTTGAGCGGAACTAATTTGTCAATGCGAACGCTAGCTTCTGGAAGTGCCAATCGTAGGCTTGGGTCTCCCAATAGTGAGAAATTCCGATTGTAGGAGCCATTCAAACTTCCATTTTTTGTTTGTCGATACAAAGATCCCAAATCTGTAGCACCCAACTTTCCTGCGGCTGCTAGCGCCTGAATAAAGGCCTCGTTGATTGTGAAATTTACCGAGCTAAACACGGGTCTTCCCGTTGCGAGAAGGCCTATGGCACCTTTGGAATCGGCAAAGAGCAACTCTTCTGCTGCCGACCGAATGAATGGGCTATCGTGTCGCCCAAATTCGCAGGTTGCAGTAAACCATAATGGGAGCTGGGCCTGATTCGGCCAATTTTCTAGATCTTGAACCCTAAAAATCTCTTCGGCACTGAGGGTGGTTTCATTTCCATGCCCTACATAATTGAGAAACAGGGTGCCCGAGTTGAGGCTTTCAAGCATTGCTTTTTTTGCAGCAGGTGATTCTTGCCTTCCTCCAGATTTGGTTTGTTCATACCGGTCCAAGTACAATTTTTGACTGCGGTAAAAGGGGATATTTTTTTCAAGGTAGGCAGCGTGAACTTCAGAGTCGCGCATGTGCACACCATTGTCTCCATCGTCTGCCAAGAAGGTGATGGTCCTGCTCGGAAAGGCATCCCCCTGTTTTTCATAGCTGGTACTTTTTTCCAGCCAACTTTTTGCCTCCGCAAAGGTGATGGCTGGTACGCGGCCGACCCCAATTTGCAAGCGCGCATCTCCAGATTTACTTTCTTCCCATTCGCCTGATCCCCAATCCAAAATGCCGAAGTAATCGTCCGAACTGTAGGTGGTCAAGGGATCTAAACTGGACCTGCTGGTGTAGATAGGGACTAAATTGGGACGACCTCCCAACTTCTTTTTGTAGTCAAAGGTGCCTTTGCCTAGAAGCAGTACATTTTTTAGCTGCTTGCCCTGGTGGTATTCCTGCGCAATGTAATTTCGAATGGCGCTGAGATCCGGATTGCCATAGCCCATCCAATCGTAGATTTCTGAAGTAAGTACAAGCTGAGTTGAGATTCCTTGGCTGGCTTTGAACTCTTGAAACTGTTGCGCCACCTGCTTCAATTGAGGAGCAGTAATCACGATCAATTCTATTGAACTGGGTTTTGCGCTTTTCGGTGCAATGGCTTTTAAGTTTCCCAGTTCCTTTGCGTTTTTTGGAGAAAAAAGCAGCCATTTTTTTCCAAGGGCTGATTTGCCTTGGGCATAGCGAATCGGCTCGTAAAAGTTGCTAATCTCCCAAGTTTGAAGGCCTGTCTCGAGGGAAATTGGGTTTTCTTGTTTTCCAAAAAACAGCCCTTCTTTTAAGGTTGAGTTGGTAAATGGAATCCCAACTAAGGCAGCATCTAGATGTCCAGATTCGGTGCCTTGAAAGCTGAATCTTAGTTGGTCTAGACGATCTCCCTTTGGGGTAAACGATTTAGTAATCTGGACCTCATGGCCCTTGACGGCATAGGTGCTGTTGGAGATTGGAGAAAAAACAACCTCTTCCACTTGTTCCGCATCAGTCCAAACTCGAATGGAAGAGGGGCCCGTAGACTGGCTCATCAATCGACTGTGGAGAAGCCAGGCGGCTGTAGTCCCGGCATTTTTTCCAAAATTGATTGTTAAACTTTGGCCTTGGCGGATTGGAAGTGAATACCAGGATCTACCAGAGTTGAGAAGGTTGATTTTTTCTTCTTTTACTGAAAGCAGTTGGTACCAAATGGCAAGGCTATTGGGAGTCGTTACAGTTCCATTTCTTGCTTCAATTCTTCTTGGCGCGGATTTTTTGCCCAGCACATAACGAAGGGTATCGGTGTAGAGGTGATGGGAATAAGTCAGCTCTCCACCTTCGGTAAACTCAGAACTGTGGGGTCCTGCCAAGTAAAAAAAGAGTTGATTATCCTGAAGCCAGGTAGGAATTTCCTGAGGGCTTAGTTGCGCTGAATCCAGCACTTGAGGAAGCATTCCCGGATAGCCATAGAGGGCAACTTCCTCCAAACTTCCAAAACCCAGTTTCCGGGCTTGATCAGCGCTAAGTTTGTACACTCCCGGCTCCGTAACGCCTGCAGTGAAGCGATAGGTTTGGGAGAAGGAAGTGTGGCAAAACAGTCCCAAAAAAAGCAATAGGGCAACCCCTTGCTTACTCATTTTTTATGCAGCAGGTTTTCCATCCCCGAAAGTAGGAGGTAGGCAAGAATCACTAGAGGAATTCCGGCTAATTGTAACCAAGCGAAGCAAAATGTACCAAAAAATAATAGGGTGTATCGGTAGGCATTGTCTGCGAAACTGCTGTTTTTAAACTTCAAGGCAATTAGCGGAAGTTCAGCCACCAAAAGTAAACTAGTCATCCAAGCAAGTACGACCAAAGCGATGGGGCTGCTTAGCCAGTGGGCTAACTCAGGCCAATGGGCTGCCAAGTGAGGAACTGTGGCAAGCAGCAGGGCATTGGCAGGTGTAGGGAGGCCGATGAATCGATCACTTTGTCGGGTGTCCAAATTGAACTTCGCCAGTCTGTAGGCAGACAACAAGGGAACAATGAGCGTCAGGTAAGGGATAAATTGGGAGTCAGTTTGGGTCTTGGTAAGGGAATATAGGAGAATACCGGGAAGTACACCAAAGGAGACGACATCTGCCAAGGAGTCCAGCTCTTTACCCATGTCACTTTGAACCTTCAACAATCGGGCAACAAATCCATCGAAAAAATCAAAGGTGGCCGCTAGGATCACAAAATAGGCCCCATAAAGCGGCTGTCCATCTAGAACCCAGATGATTCCTACAACTCCAGAAAGGAGGTTCAGAAGGGTGATGAAGTTGGGTAGCTGTGCTTTTAGGTTCACGAGTATGCTTTTAGGCCTACAAAGGGGTTGTTTTTTTTCTCATAACCAATGCTGGTTTCTGGACCATGGCCGGGGAAAATCAGCGTTTCTTCTGGGAGCACAAATAGCTGGGATTTAATTTTTTCTAGAAGCAGGGCATGATTTCCGCCAGGCAAGTCCGTGCGACCGATACTTCCTCTGAAGAGTGCATCTCCTGCAATGCAGCGCTTGCTAGCTTCATGGTAGAACACCAAGTGCCCTGGTGCATGTCCTGGAACAAAAATACAGCGTAATTTTTCTTTGCCGACCAGAATTTCTTGTCCTTCAACTAAAAATGAGCTTGCTGTAGATGGGACATAGTCTCGAAAGCCATAGTTGGGTGCATACACTTCCACTGATTTTAGGACTGGAACTTCCAAAGCGTGAATTTGTAGAGATACCTGAAACCGATCGATGGCCCAAGCATTGCCCAGCACATGGTCGATGTGGCAGTGCGTGTTGAGCAGTTGGGTTACTTGTAATTTTTCTTCAAGAATAAATGCTTCCAATTCTCGTTTTTCTTCCTCGGTATGGCATCCTGGATCAATCAATGTTGCTGTGCCCTCCTCATCGTAAAGCAGGTAGGTATTCTCTTGAAAAGGGTTGAAGGTGAAGCACTTGATGTGAAGCATGTGAAAAGTCGAACAGATTAAAGCAAAGTAAAGAATTATGGGCTTAATTTAGGACATGGAAATTGATTTTTTAATCATTGGACAAGGGTTGGCTGGTTCTGCCTTGGCCTATCGTTTAATTAAAGAAGGTAAAAAAGTGGTGCTGATTGATCAGCCCGAGGCAAATAGAAGCAGCCAGGTGGCAGCCGGTTTATTCAATCCTGTTACCGGAAGGAAAATGGTCAAAACCTGGAAGGGGGAACTTTTATTTCCGGAAATTGTACCTTTTTATCAGGAGCTAGAAGCGGTGACGGGGAGAAAGTTTCTGACCCTGCAACCCATTTATCGTCCATTTCTATCCATCGAAGAGCAGAATGAATGGATGGGCCATTCGAGCGATCCAGCGATCCAGCCCTTTGTTCAAAAAATTGAGGTGGAGAGCCAACATAAAAACCTCAAAGATCCTTATGGAGGGGTGAAGCTTCAGCTTTCCGGCTGGCTAGATATCCCGACTTTTTTGGAAGGGATGGTAGCCTATTTCTGGGATAGGTTGATTCAGGAAGAGTATAAGGAAGAAAATCTGCTACAAGAAGGGGATTCGGGTTGGAGGTATGGCGACCTCAAGGCAAAGGCATTGGTCTATTGCAATGGATTGGGGTCGATGCAATCCCGTTTTTTTTCATTTTTGCCATTTGCGCCTGTCAAAGGGGAGATCTTAGAATTGAAACAAGATTTCTCGCCTCCTTTTATTGTCAATCGGGGTGTTTTTCGTGTGCCTTTAGCCAATGGAAATTTCAGGGTAGGGTCCACTTATACTTGGCATGACCTAGAGGTAGGACCAACAGAAACTGCCAAAAATGAGTTGTTGGAAAAGTTAACCGAGGTGGTTCGCGTGCCGGTTCAAGAGGTTTGTGGGCACAAAGTAGGGATTCGACCTGCAACGAAAGATAGAAAACCATTTTTGGGGAAACATCCTGAAGCGCAAAGCGTTTACATCTTCAATGGATTTGGGGCTAAAGGAGTGTCTTTGGTTCCTTATTTTAGTGCGGTAATGCGGGATTTTCTTTTGAAAGGTCACCCACTACCGGAGGAAGTTTCGATCTCTCGGTATTTTAAGTATATTTAAAACCTAACTCTATTGTTGGAAATGCGAATGCGTGTATTTCGATACCTTTTTTTAATACTCTTTCTTG
>JBILBQ010000130.1:0-6155 GCA_044353615.1 Algoriphagus sp.
TTTTAGAAATTCATGGTGTTGAGCTCTTTGAGCAATTTGCCCATCCATTGTTCGTAGATGAGTTTGGAAGGATGAAGCTGATCTTCGACCACCCCTTCAGGCAATCCTCCATTTACTCGGTATTCCACCGTGATGTCAATGAATTTTATGCCATGCTTCTCGCAAATCTCTTTTTTCGTTTCGTTGTAGTCGTCTATTTGGTTGGCTACTTGAGCTGGGTTGACGCCTTTGCTGATTGCGAAAGGGGTAACTCCCCAATCAGGAATGGAGAGGACGATGACGTGGGCTTTATTTCCTCTTGCAAAAGCAATTGCACGCTGGAGCATTTTCTCAAAGTCAAGGGCATAGGATTCAACAGTCCGACCTCGATATTGATTGTTGACTCCAATGAGCAAGGTGACCAAGTCATAGCCCTCAGCTGCTGTAGGAGTGGCTTGGATCCCTGCTTCCAGCTCATCCACGGTCCAACCTGTCTTTGCAATGATTAATGGGGAAGCAAATGGTGTTTTAGCTGCCTTATTCCACTCTTGGACCAGTTGCATCGGATAACGATCACTGGCATCGACTCCTTCTCCGATGGTATAGCTATCCCCCAAAGCAAGGTAAGTCAAGGATTTCTGTTGGGCTTGGCTAAACTGTGAAATAGACATGCTGATGCAAACTAGAAGGAGAATTGAAAAATTGGAGTACATGAGTTTAGCTAGTTGTAAAGACTTTTTCAAGAAGGGTAATGCTTCCTTGATCTGCATTCAAGCGTACACGAGCTCCAACAGGAATGATAAATTGCTTTGAAATGTGTCCAATCATGGCTCCGAAGTAGGCAGGGATTCCCAAGGGGATAATGTACTGGTCCATGATCTGATCCACGGTAAATGCTCCGTATCCGCTGCCCGGTTTACAATCCGAACATTGTCCAAAAACAAAGCCTTTTATTTTCCCAAGTGTTCCATTGAGCTTGAGAGTACTCATCATCCGATCGATGCGGTAAGGGTCTTCACCCACATCTTCAATGAATAAAATAGCATCTTGAAAATCAGGATAGTAAGGAGTACCAGATAAAGCTGTTAATACGGTTAAATTTCCTCCCAGGATTTTACCTTCTACCGTCCCCTTTGTGAGGGTTTGAATCCGATTTCCTTTTGCTACCAGGTCATCTCCTTTGGTTACTTCGTTTTTGAAGTTGAGCAACTTTTGGTCAAAAAACAGCTGTTGAAACTGGTTGGAATGGAAGCTGTTCCAACTTCCAGACCCGTTTGGACCATGAAATGAGATTAAGCCGGTTTGACTTTGAAGTGCACAATGCAATGCAGTAATATCGGAATAGCCAAGTAGTGGTTTTGGATTGGCTTTTACTTGTTCGTAATCAATCAGCGGTAGTATTCGAGCTGCACCAGAACCTCCCCGAAGGCATATAATTGCCTTCACTTCAGGATCGGCAAACATGGCATTGAAATCTGCAGCACGTTCTTCGTCGGTACCTGCTAAATGGCCAAATCTATTTTTGAAATTATCACCAACCTTTACTTTTAATCCCATGGCTTCCATCGCTTCTTTGGCGAAGGTATATTCCATTCGATCTGCAGAAGCTGCAGAAGGACTAATAATTCCAACTGTTTGGCCACGAAGTAAGGCTTTGGGAAGGAGAGGCGTATTTACGTTTTCTTTCGCAAAATCTAGGCTTAATAGGGGGCCTGTTGCTGCCATGAGGCCTAATGACTTCAAGAAACTTCGTTTATTCATGGGATGTACGATTTTTGGGCAATCAAAGTGAGGACAACTTAATCAATTGCTGGCTACTTCAAAAGTGATCTCTTACGTGTAGCATTACTTTTTCTACTTCTTTTCGTACGGTGGAAACAGCAAATGGGAAGTTGGAATTCATAAAGGCAAATGCATATCTTTTTCCTGATTTGGTTTTTACTATTCCTGCCAAACTATAGGAATGACTCATACTTCCTGTTTTCGCAAATAGATAAGGCTGAGCGGCCTGAAAGGTATTTTTTAAGGTGCCAGATTTTCCGCCAACAGCAAGGTATTCTTCGAATTGGCCATCAGGAAGCAATTCCTCTAGTTTCTCTACTATTCGAACTAAGGACCGTGGTGTCATCAAATTGTGTCGACTTAAACCGCTACCATCTACCCATCGAGGTCTGTCTGGAAGATCCGAGAAAGCTGTTTTAAGTAGGTAATCTATGGCTCTATCGCTGTCTAAGGTTTGAAATAGCTTGTCTGAAGTCATCAACAGGATTTGTTCCGCTAGGTAATTATCGCTGTAAAGCATCATTTCTTTGAGCAATGGAGCAAGGACTGCTCCTCTCCACTGCTGGTGGGCTGCAGGAAGGGAATCCGGTCGATAAGTCCATGGAACACCTGTTTCCAAACTGGCGAGCTCAGCAATTAACTCTGGTTTGACCAGGAAGGGGACTTGATTTTCTCTGCCCAAAAAAGTTTTGGGGTTGTAGTAGTAGGTGTTGCTGTTGAAATCCCGTTCCAGCTCTTTCAGGTTTTTGGGACTGAATTGGAGCATTCGCTGGAAAGATGTTGGTAAAAGCTGAAGTGAATCTCCCACCTTTTTCAAGTTTACGAGGTTGCCATAGATGGGCAAAGAACTGCGTTCCGCGGCATAATCGAATTTGTAATCGTCCCATTGCCAGCCATAACCATAAGCAGGAGCTACTTGGTTGGCATCTGAAAACTGGACCATCGCATGGTTTCCAATAATTTTTTGAAATTCAGGTTGCTCAAAATTTTTGTATTTCCAGCTGGGATCGCCTGATCCCCAAACTTTCAAGGTGTCTCCTGAGGATAGGTATCGGAGAGTTTGCGTACTATCCTTCAAGATCGTGAGACCTGCATAGAGGGTCAATAATTTGGCAGTAGAGGCTGGGATTTGGTAGAGGTGACTATTTTTTTCAAATACTACCTGCTTGGATTCCAGGTCATAGAGCATAAAGCCGGTGAGGTGTCCAGCAAAAAAACTTTGAGTTCCGAAGGCGCTATCCAACTGCGTGATATCCACGTTTGGGACCTGTGCAGTTGCACCGCCATAAAGGCAAAAGAATGCAAGAAGGGCAATAAGAATTTTTTTCAAGAGCTTACTGGTTTTTGATGCTTAGGTAAACAAGTGAACACCAACCTAAAATAAAAGAAAGACCACCTAGAGGGGCTGTTGCGCCCAGCCAAGTAATTCCTGTCAAGGATAGCACATAAAGAGACCCTGAAAAAATAAAAATGCCCAAGATCATACACCAAGCGGTAAATGAAAATCCTTTCCATTCCGGTTTGACCGAAGCCAAAATCCCAATCCCAAAAAGGGCCAAGGTGTGGAAAAAATGATAGTTTACGGCAGTTTGAAAGGTATCAAGGCGGCCATTTTCAACCAAGATAGCTTCCAAGCCATGCGCTCCGAAGGCACCCAAACCCACTGCTAGTGTTCCTGAAATCCCTGTGATTTGTAAGATGCGTTTGGCGTTCATGAATTCGGATAGTTTCGAGCTCCAAAAATGGAAGATCCAATGCGGACCATCGTACTTCCTTCTTCTTGAGCAATTTGGTAATCCCCACTCATGCCCATCGAGAGCTCCTGTAGGTTTACAAAGAAGGGGAGGGCACGTTTTTTTAAGTCCTCGTACAGCTGTTTCAATCCTCGAAACTCAGTTCGGATTTGGTCCTGATTTTCAGTAAAGCTTGCCATTCCCATCAATCCTTGGATTTGAACGTGGGTCAAATTATTGAACTCTGGGCTTGAAAGCATAGCTTCTAATTCCTCTATGTCGAAGCCAAACTTACTTTCTTCGGTTGCGATATGGACTTGAAGCAACACAGGTATTGGTCTATCGATTTTTTTTCCCTGCTTATCAATTTCTACTAGAAGTTTGAAGGAATCCACACCATGAATGAGGTGAATAAATGGAGCGATGTATTTGATCTTATTGCTCTGCAAATGCCCAATCATGTGCCAACGGGTATCCGCAGGCATTTCAGGTTGCTTGGCCTGAATTTCCTGAACTTTATTTTCTCCAAAATCGCGAATTCCAGCGGCATAGGCAGCTTGAAGGTCAGCCAAAGGTTTGGTTTTGCTGACTGCTATCAGTTTGCAATTTGGGTTTTGAAATGATTTTTTGACTTGCTCAAGGTTGGCTTTGATGTCCATTTTGATGATCTTAGCGGGTGTTAATTCCTTAAACAAAGATATGGCTATACTTAGTAAGTTACTTAAAAAAGGCATCAGACTACGGGATAGCCTTGAACAAGAATACGCTAGTCCCTTGGATTTACAAAAGGAGCAACTTAAAAAATTGCTTTTGAAGGCAGCGGATACTGAGATTGGTAAAAAATATCAGTTTAAAAATATTTTAGGAAAGCTGAAGAGTAGTTCGGAAGAGTTTCAATCCTCCTTTGCTCAAGAGGTCCCCATATATGATTACAATTCGCTTCGAGAGGAGTTTTGGTACAAATTGGAGGAGGGTAAAAAGAATGTCACCTGGCCGGGGAAAGTCAACTATTTTGCCTTGAGTTCGGGTACTTCTGGTGCTCCTTCCAAATTTATTCCAGTAACAGATGCAATGATCAAGGCTATTCGAAAAACTGGTGTAAGGCAGCTTTTAACCCTTTCAAAATACGATTTACCCACCTCAATATTTAGCAAAGGAATCTTAATGCTCGGTGGGAGTACGGATTTAAAATTTAATGGAACCTATTTTTCAGGGGACTTAAGCGGCATTACGACGAGCAAACTTCCAATATGGATTCAGCGATTTTATAAGCCAGGGAAAAAAATTGCAAAAAATCGTAACTGGGGGGATAAGCTAGATCAAATCGTTGAAAAAGCCCCAGACTGGGATATTGGAATTGTAATGGGGGTACCTGCATGGCTACAATTGCTTTTGGAAAAAATTATCGAACGGTACAAACTCAAAACTATTCATGATATCTGGCCAAATCTCAGGCTATTTGCACATGGAGGGGTGTCATTTGAACCATACAAACTAGGATTTGAACGGCTATTAGGGCAGCCCATATTTTACATTGAAACGTACCTTGCCTCGGAAGGATTCCTTGCCTATCAGGCGCTTCCGGACCGGAAATCCATGCGCTTGGTTTTGAACAATGGTATTTATTTTGAATTTATCCCTTTCAATTCTGAGAATTTTGATGAGGAAGGAAATTTATTGCCCAACCCAAAGCCCCTCACTTTCCAAAAAATCGAGGACGGAAAAGAATATGCCTTACTTATTTCTACCTGCGCGGGTGCATGGAGATATTTGATAGGAGATGTGATTCGAATTGTTTCGAAGGAAGAAGCAGAAATAGTAATTACAGGGAGGACAAAGCATTTTTTAAGTCTTTGTGGAGAGCATTTGTCGGTGGATAACATGAACAAAGCGATTGAGCATGCCTCAGAGAAATTTGCAATTCAGGTAAAAGAATTTACCGTTTTGGGAGTTCCTCATGATTCCTTATTCGGGCACCACTGGTATGTGGGTACAGATGATGTTGTTGATCCCAAAACCCTGATCAAGTTAATAGACCAGCAGCTCAAAGTCTTGAATGACGATTATGCGATTGAGCGAAAACATGCACTCAAGAAAGTGAAATTAACGCTGGTGCCAACCGCCTTTTTTTACGATTGGATGCGACTCCAAGGAAAGGAGGGTGGGCAAAACAAGTTCCCAAGGGTACTTAAAGGTGATCGAGCAGCCAGTTGGAAGCAATTTATGAGCGAAAAAGGCCTGGAATGATTTCGGAATCGGTTTTTGAAGGAATTAAACTTGGATTGCTTCTCTCCATGATGATTGGGCCCGTATTTTTTGCCCTTCTCACAACTAGTATGGATCATGGCTTTAAGCAAGCTTCAATTTTAGCCCTGGGCGTATTGTTCAGCGACCTAGTATACGTGGCAATTACCTACTTTGGAATTCATTTTTTAACCCGCTATCCGCTTATTGAACAATCCCTTGGCTATGTCGGTGGGGTGATTTTATTGGGTTTTGGCGCCCGCTATTTCACCAAAAAAGTGCCCGCTGCCGGCCAGGAAACAACGCCTGCCGCTGCAAGTAAGAGAAAAGCCTTCCTTCAAGGATTTGGTATCAATGGCATCAATCCCTTTGTGCTCTTGTTTTGGATCTCCATTGCCAGTATGGTGGCAGTAAAGG
>JBILBQ010000046.1:0-19611 GCA_044353615.1 Algoriphagus sp.
TTTCAGTTCCTCTTGGTACCGCTCATTTTCGATGGCTTGATTGAGTAATCGGTGGTTTTCAACCGAGATGCAGGCCTGTCTTGCAAAGGTGCCAATGATGCTGATCATTTCCTTGTTGAACCCCTCTTTCACTTCTTTGATTAATACAATCCGCGCAAGAATGGATTTATTGACTACTAAGGGAAGCAGTAATACGGACTTGTAGATGGGGTGAGTAAGCCGTATTGTTTGTGGCTGCGGGAGCTCTGTGGCACTCCCATGTACCCAGGTTTGATGTTCTTGAGGGATTAGTGAATTCAGCTCGGCTCGGGTGGATTCGTCCAGAAATCGGATCGGATTTTTGACTTTAAACTGCTCTTTAGGATTTAGTTCGATCCATGCTGCATCGGAAAACGAGGCACTGATGCAGGAGTCTAGCAAGATATCGAGTACTTGTTCTTCGCTTTCTTCGGGCTGTATGGACTGACTTAACTTTTGAAAATTTATTGCTTCGGTAAGTTTTTGTTCAAAAACAGAAGAGGTAGGCAAGTTGAAAAGGGTGACCAAAAAGCTAAATAACCCGTAGGCAAATACAAACCCAAACAAGGCCATAAGAAACAGGTTGTCTGTCAGGTTAATTTGCAAATCCCCTTCATTTCCAGAGTCTAGCACTCGATAAAATAAGACTCCGGCACAGCCCATGATTAGAAATAGAAATAACAATGTTTTCCATTTCTCTTTAAAGTTTAGGTAGGGAATCCATTTCAAGTTGACCGCAAGCAGGATAGAAATGATCAAGAGAATGGTGAGTCCAAACAAGAAGCTGTAATCAAAATTGTTATGGTTGAAGAACACAAAAAATAAGGCTGCCAACATGGAAAGCTCAAATACTTGCCATTGGTTGACTACCTGCTTATTTTTTTGATAGAGAATTAAATGCCTCCACAGTAAGGTGATGAAAATTAAAAAAGCAGTTGTCAAGGCAAAATTAATGTGGTAAAAAACATTCCTTAGGAAAGGATCTGTTCCAATTTTACTCTCCCCAAGAACCAGATAAATTAATTCGGTAAGGAGGCCAGCAGCAGCCGCAAAAAGGCCGGTTGATACGCCTCTCCAGATTAGAGTCAAAAAATCTGATTGCTTGTTTTTCCAAAAAATGCGTCGATAAACGAGGTAAACGAAAATGAAAAAAAGAATTTCTAATATCCAGGTAACTTCCTCGGAGACGCCTGAGTCTAGGTTATTGATCATCCCAAAAATCCGAACCAAGTCCACCAACACCAAGGCCAGCCAGACTAAAATGGCTAACAAAAGGCTAATTCTGCCAAGAGGAAGTGATCGGTTCTTAATCATGGAGCTACCTTCCAAAAATAGGGAATGTCAACCAATGCAAAGCTATTTAAAGGGACTCGAAATGAGGAAGAACTGTTAAATCTTACAAAATGCTTACAGGAAGACCACGTCATCTACGATTCCCTTTCCGATTTGGGATTCGATCAAAGCGATCACTTTTGATTTATTTAGTTGAAGTTCTTTTTTTACAGGCCCTGAAGTGATTTTAACCATTAATTTTTTGTCCTTGATGTACACGTTGCTCGTGCGGTCGGCGATAGTTTTGCCAACTAAGGTGGGCCAAGATGAAATCAGCAATTTCTCTTGGTAGGTATCTTCCAGACGATAGGCTTTCAGTAAGTCTTGGAAGGCGTCAGCCAAAGGGGTAGCATCTTTCTTTCTAGGATAGGTCATGGGAATCTATAAAAATATCGGAGGCAATGCTGTCTGCGAGCAGCTGACCTTTTCGGGTTAAAGTTAGCGTTTTTCCAAGGGTATGAATCATTCCTAGTTCGGTTAATTTCGATATAGGACCTTTTTTAATTTCCAAAATATCGAGGTGGTACCGTTCCGCCAAACTTCCAGTATCTAGTCCCCACTGGGTTCGAAGGCCCGTAAGGATTTCTTCATTGATGGATTCTGTGGGAGTCAGCTGCTCGAGTACAAAAGGGAGCGAGCCAGCTGATAGCGCTTTGGTATAGCTAGCGTTAGAAGAGGGGTTAAAGCCTCTTGAACTTCCATCAAAGGAATGGGCGCTGGGACCGATGCCGAGGTAGGGGCTGCGCTTCCAATAGTTACTGTTGTGAATTGCGGCTTGATTTGGGCGACTAAAATTGGATATTTCGTACTGAAGGTATCCTGCCTTGTCGCATTGCTCTTGTAGCCACTCAAATTGTTGGGCTACAAATTCATCTTCTGCGGGGCTAAATTTCCCTTTCTCGGTCCAATTGCCAAAAGTAGTTTTAGGCTCGATGGTCAAAGAATAGGCAGAAAGGTGACCTGGGTCAAGGCGAAGTGCTTGTTCCAAATCCAATTGCCAAAGCCGATGATCCGAATGGGGATACCCGTAGATCAGATCAATCGAAAATTTTTCAAATCCAGCAGCTCGTGCCAGTTGGATGGCTTGCGTTGCCTCTTTTGAAGTATGGGCTCGGTTGTAGGCTTTTAGGATTTGATCTTGAAAACTTTGAATACCCAAACTTAGTCGATCTATGCCGAGGGATTTCCAGTTGGCCAAAGCTTGGGGATTTAGGTCATCCGGGTTGGCTTCTAAAGTGACTTCTTGCTTTCTTCCAGGAAAAAGCTGTGCAATCTGATCTAGAATTTTTCCCAAGTATTCGGCAGGTACAAGGGAAGGAGTTCCTCCTCCAAAGTAGACGGTATCCACCGCTTCTCCTTTCAAATAATCTTTTCGAAGTTTCAACTCTACGGTGATTGAATCCATCATTGCCTCCATCAGTTGAAGATTGGTGGAAAAATGAAAATCGCAATAATGGCAGGCTTGCTTGCAAAAGGGAATATGGATGTAGATGCCTGCCATAAGGGTTGAATATTTAGTAAATATAACGGATGTTCACCTTACCAAGAATCAAATTTGGATTGTGAAAGAGAGTTTGTTTTTTGATTGGGATTCATTTGGAGGCTGTCTCAGGATTGTTGAGTTTTGTACTTAGAAACCAAAAATTTAGTCGAGACACCTATTTTCTTGCGTAAATTTTTGACAATTTTAGAGTACCGATGAGTTGACAAGTACCTTTGCCAAAAGGCTCAATGCGTAGAATAGCACTTATTTTATTTCTTCTTTTTGTTGCCCATTGTGGAAATGCTCAGGTATTGGAAAACTACGATGGGAAGTGGAGCAGTTCTACCGAACAGTCTTTAGTGGGATCAATAGGGCAAAAGCAGGTTATTCTAGCTGTAAACTCATTTCCACAGTCCTATTTTCAATTTAAAGTACCTGGAAATTCAACCCTATTCGTAGATGGGAAGCTGTGGGATTTAATTCAAAGTGACACTACTTTTTTCATACCTACCGTTGACTTAAGGGAAGAATTTGGAAAGGACAGCCTCCTAGTGACTGTTATCAGCGACAAATTTAGGCTTAGAGATTTTGATTTGGAGATAACCAAGGTAGCCAAAAACCAAGTAGAGGTGAAGCAAGTAAGCTTAGGAGCTAAGTTTATGGCTTTTGAAAAACGCCAAATAGTCCAGCCGGTGAAGGATTTTATTGCGGTCTCGCTGCTTATTATTTTGACTTTAATCGCGATTTACAGGCGGAGTTATCCGTACTTATTGGGGGTTTTGCTGCAGCCTTTATCCGTAATCAAAGCTGAAGATTTTTCAGAAAGTGGGGGACTTCAAAAAGTGTTTTCTTTCGACATTATCTATTTTTTGTTTGTGTTGGCTACGATAATCGCGCACAGTTTGGTGATGGGTATCGTTATTTTTAGGCCTGATTGGATTGAGTTTTGGGGGGGATTAACTTCACTTTCTCTTCTAAACTTGTGGATGATTTCATCCTTTCTAATCTTGGCAGTGACTATCCTGAAGTTTTCCGCAATTAAACTGATAGTTTACCTCTTCGAACTGGGGAAGTCTGAGTTTGCTCATTTCTTTTATTTGCTCCGGTTAATCAGTTTTGGCTTTGCGCTTGTTTTGTTGGCAACCACTTTTTTTGTTATAAATGACATTTCTGAACTAAAGATAGTCTTTACTCAACTCATCAAGGCGATTTTTTGGGCATATTTGATTGGTGTTTTTGGACTGTTTTTAATTATGATGAATCGTTTGAATTTTAAGAAATACCATTTATTTACTTACCTTTGTCTGACTGAAATAATACCATTTTTGGTCTTGACCAAATGGGTTCTGGAATTTATCAAGTGATGTGTTGAACGTAAAAGGAACTCCCAACATGAGTGCAGCTCCAAAAGATCGCTATACCCCAGTAAAAAGCATACTGGTTTCTCAACCTAAGCCTACCGAAGCAACCTCCCCTTATCTTCTGCTTGCAGAAAAGTATAAGTTGAAGATAGATTTTAGGCAATTTATCAAGGTAGAACCTGTTCCGCCCAAGGAATTTAGAAAGCAAAAAATAGATATTTTGAAGCACACGGCTATCATATTCACGAGCCGAAATGCGATTGATCATTTTTTTGCGATTTGTAAGGAGTTCAAAATTGAAATGACTGCTGAAATGAAATATTTCTGTATTTCAGACCAGACCGCGCATTACCTTCAAAAATACATTGTGATTCGTAAGCGAAAGCTTTTTGTTGGTCTCAAGACTGCCGAAGATCTGTTTGACTATTTTAAGAAACACAAAAACGAAAAATATCTCTTCCCTTGTTCGGATATTCGGAAGGATGATATTCCTGCATACATGCAAAAGCAAGGCATAGCATTTACCGAGGCAATCATTTACCACACCGTAGCGGCTGACTTATCTGATTTGGCCGATGTCAAATACGATATTTTGGCCTTTTTTAGTCCATCGGGAATCAAATCCTTAAAGTCAAATTTTCCGGATTTTGTACAAGGAAAAACCCGTATTGCAGCTTTTGGACCTACCACCGCTCAAGCAGTTCGTGACATGGAGCTTATTTTGGACATTGAGGCTCCAATGCCGAATGCTCCTAGTATGACTGGTGCATTGGAATTATTTATAAAAAAGGCCAATAATCTGTAATTCTAAGAATCATTTTCAGTGGTTTATAAGTTTAAATTCCTAGACTAGTTTAAATTTGAGAACTCCACAGCCAAAATGAACAGAAAAAGCGACTTGGTTAATTTTTTGATAGCAGGCCTCTTTTTGCTATTTCTCTCGCTACCAGGTTCGGTGTTTGCGCAGCAAGATCCCCAGTTTACCCAATACCTTTCCGCTGGAAATTTTTTTAATCCTGCTTTTGCAGGGAAAGACATTGGGAATCAGTTTTCTGCATTTCATCGATCTCAATGGCAAGGCTATACTTCGACCGCTGGAGCAGGAATGCCTCCTACCACCCAATTGATTACGCTTCAGGGGAGAATAAAGGCAAAGAATTTTGGTTATGGTCTTACGGTTGTCAATGATAGACTTGGGGCGAGCTCGAATTTAGATGTTAATCTACAGGGGAGCTATCACAAGAAAATCAAGCGAACACAACTCAGCTTTGGTGGATATGTTGGCGTTTCCAATAGCACCTTAGATTTCGAGGAATTGCAATTTGTGAATCCTGAGCCCAGCCTTCCACCATCAGGCACTGAGACGCAGCTTGCCCTGGACATGGGAGCTGGACTACTAGTAGATGGAGGTAATTTTTATGTGGGTCTTAGCGGTAGACACCTCAATCAACCCTCATTTGATTTTGGAGATGGGAGTTTTGCCAATCGCCTCCAACTCCATAATTACCTATTGATAGGATACCGAATGCGCCCAGTTGGTCAGCTACAGATTGAACCAAGTATTCTATTAAAATCTTTGGGGACAAATACTTTATCTTATAATATCAGCGTTATAGCCACACTCCAAAATAAATTGACTGGTGGTCTTGCTTACAGGGGAGAGGAATCGGCGTCTGTAATTCTGGGGTATAGTTTATTAAAAGATAATAGTTTAAAATTGGGATATGCGTTTGATTTAGTGATTGGGGGCAAAGCTGCAAAAGCCCCTACTTCCCATGAATTGATGCTGCGTTATGCCTGGGCAGATGTTTCCAAAACAGTTAATCGAGTAATACAAAGAACACCCAGATTTAGATTTTAGTCAGTATATTATTTCAAACAATTGGTTAAATTGTATGGTTTTTAATTTTCAATAATTAATTACGCCTCAATAAGTTTTGTTTTATTCACCTAAAATAAGCTAACTTTCGGAAGTGTTTTTATAAGTTGGCGGCGTTTGGCCAAAAATTTGATGCTACTCTAAAAAAGTCATTTATGTACACCAAGATAAAATTCCCTTTTCTATCACTTGCTATAGGCTTCCTACTTATTGCCGTTTTGCCAAGTTGTGGACTGCTTAATAAAAAGGGGGAGGCCAGTAACAAATCGAATCGAAAAGGAGAGGTTACAGGTGTTGCTAAGCGAATTCGCTGGAAGCAAAACTTGCCTATTGATATGGTTCCTATCAAAGCAGGTACTTTCTGGATGGGCCAATCAGACGAAGACATTGCTTACACGCAAGCCTCATTAAACAAACAGATAACTATATCTGAATTTTTTATGGACAAGTACGAAGTGTCCAATAATAAGTATAGACAATTCTTGGAAGCTGTGAAATCAGGTCAGCTTGAAACGGATACCCCGACCACGCTTAAAACAGCCCCTACCTTTGAAATAAACGAGTTAAAGCCTGACAGTACGGTTTGGACAAAAAGTTTTGCCTTCCATTATGGCGACCCCTTGATGGAATTTTATTTTGACCATCCAGCCTTCGATGCTTATCCAGTTGTGGGTGTATCCTACGACCAGGTTCAAAAATATTGTGAATGGAGATCTTACCATTTACGTGCGAATGATGACATCGAGTTTGACTTGCCTGCATTTAGATTACCTACGGAGGCAGAATGGGAATATGCCGCAAAGGGTGGTAAAGAAATCGCTAAGTATCCATGGGGAGGTCCCTATGTCAAGAATAAAAGAGGTTGCTTAATGGCAAACTTCAAGCCAGGCAGAGGAAATTACATCGATGATGGCTTTACCTACACCGCTCCTGTGGATGTTTTCGCTCCCAATGGATTTGGATTGTACAACATGGCAGGTAATGTTTCGGAATGGGTGATGGATGCCTATAAGGTGACTTCAAGAGCAGAAACTTGGGATTTGGATCCTGTGTATTTGGATGAAACCGAGCCTAAAAAGATTGTTCGTGGAGGAAGTTGGAAAGATATAAGTCATTATCTTGAGACTTCAACCCGTACGTATGAATACCAAGACGTAGCACAAGCACACATAGGATTCCGTACCGTGATGACATTTATTGGAAGGTCCGCTTCAATGGATGCGAATCCCAACAAAAGACTAAAAAGATAATTTTCCGCAAAAAATAAATATTTAACATAAAACTAATTAACTAATGGCAAGCAACAGTAATTTCTTTTATTCCAAGGTGATGCCGAAAATCTATGGGATTGGCGCAGCTGTCGTAATTCTTGGAGCAATGTTTAAAATTCTGGATTGGCCAGGAGCAACTTTAATGATTGGTGTTGGTTTGACTACGGAAGCCATTATCTTTTTCTTGTCAGCTTTCGAACCAGGCGCCAAAGAAGTAGACTGGGCGAAGGTATATCCTGAACTAGATGAAGAAGCAGATGAAACCCCAAGACCTGCTGCTGCTAGAAGAACGGTACAAGTTTCAGGAGATCCAATTGCCCAGCAATTAGACAACATGTTTCAACAGGCTAATATTGGACCTGAGCTGATCGAGAGTTTGGGCAAGGGCATGAATAATTTGGCTACTTCAGCGCAGAAAATGGGTACTCTTTCGGATGCCGCGGTGGCTACCACAGAGTATGCTACAAACGTGAAAGCTGCTTCTCAGTCCTTGGCAAGTATGAACGATTCTTATGCACAGACTGCCACTGCTTTGGTGGCCATGTCCTCAGCCGCTCAGGATTCGCAAGCGTACCAAGCCCAAATTCAAGCAGTAACTAAGAATTTGTCTGCTTTGAATGCAGTATATGAATTAGAACTTCAAGATTCTACCGAACAGAAGAAAGCACGTTCCGATTTCTATAAAAATATGTCTACAGCCATGTCTAGCTTCACTGAAGTGGGTAATGAAACTCAGGCCTTTAGAGAAGAAATGGTGAAGTTGAATCAAAACGTAAGTGCATTGAGTAAAATTTATGGCGGCATGCTAAGTGCCATCAGAGGTTAATAGTAACTCTTAAATCCAAAAATAAATACACATGGCAGGAGGTAAAGAGTCACCTAGACAACGGATGATCGGGATGATGTACCTGGTATTGACGGCCCTTTTGGCCCTCCAGGTAAGTAATCAGATCCTCCAGAAGTTTGTCCTTCTCAACGATGGGATGGAGCGAACCTCGAAAAATTTTGTATTGAAGAATGAGTCTATGGTAGGTTCTGTTGAATACACCATTTCCCAGCAAGGCAACAACCCTAAAGACCTTCCAAAGGTAGCAGCATCAAAAAAAATCAGAGCGGCGTCTAAGGAAGTATATGACTATGTTGAGGGCCTAAAGCAAGAGCTCATCAAAACATCCAATGCTAAAAATGAAAAAGGTAACTATGTGAATTCTGCATTGAAGAACACAGAAATTACAGGTAATCTTTTTGCGAATCAGGGAAAAGGAGAAGAATTAAAGAAAAAATTAAACGATTTTCCAAAGACTGTAGAAGGGATTTTGAAGGGTGTTGGGGTAACGAACCTAACCTTTAAGCCGATCGCTTTAGATGCAGATAAGATTGATCTATTTGCAAATGACATCGAAGCGAAAAGCAAGTCTTTTGTCACTTTGAACTTTGTGAAGTCTCCTGTAGGTGCTGCAATTGCGATTTTATCTCAATTTCAAAACGAGGTATTGAATATAGAAAACGAGTCGTTGACCACAATAGCAAATTCAATCGGCTCCTTTTATTTCAAAGCAGACATTACTGAAGCCAAAATTTCAGCTATTTCTAATGTGGTAGCTGCAGGTACTAAGTTTGAAGGAACGATGTTTATTGCATCTTCCTCTTCTACGGCATCTCCTACAATGACTCTGGATGGTAGATCTATCCCAGTTGATCCAAAGGGATTTGGTAAAATTGAATTTGTAGCCACCCCGGCATCATCCTATGACGATGCAGGCGTCGCGAAAAAGGTGCTTAAAGGTCAGATTGTCACAAATGTTGGTGGAGAAGACAAGGTTTTGCCTATTGAATATGAATATTTCGTAGCACAGCCAGTTATCAAAATCACTTCTAAAGTAGTTTCTCAGCTCTATTCGGGTTGTGCGAATGACTTGAACATCGATGTTCCTGCACTCGGTAATTCTTATGCTCCTGAGTTTACTGTAACCAATGGAGATAGAATTAAAGGAGAAAAAGCAGGTCAAGTAACGGTTGTACCAAATGGTAGTGGAAAAGTGACCATCGGTGTCAGCAGTGGAGGAAATAAAATTGGTGACGAAACATTTGATGTCAAGCCAGTTCCTATGCCGACTGTAGTGCTTCAGACTTCGAATGGTGCTGATCTTGACTTAAGTCAGGGACATAACGTAAATACCCTAAGCGGAGTTAAAGTCATCGCTAAAGCTGACCCTAACTTTGCAGAGACCATGAAGAGAGACTCTAATTTTAGTATTGGAGCTGGCAAAATTCAATTGGTTCGTAATGATGTAGCTCGAGGTGATGCAGTTCCAATTAGTGCTGGATTTAAAGGTGTTTTAGGCTCTGCTACAAAAGGGGATATCATTGTTATTCAAATTGATCAAATCGCCCGAACTAATTTTAGAGGAGAAAAAATCAGCATGAATTATAAGGGAGTAATTACGGTACGTGTTAAATAAGGTTCTTTTTACGAGTCAATTCTATAAGCCATGAACTTAATTTCTAAACATACCTTGTTCGCAGCCCTCTTCAGCCTTGTTTTTTGGCAGGGTGCTATGGGCCAAGTAGCTACTTCTGTCAACCCTTCCACCACGGGAGTAAGACAATACGCTATGGATACGGTGTATTCCGGCAAGCGCATCCGTGAAGACGACAAAATGTATCAAATCTCTGTTTGGAGAAGAATCGACCTTCGGGAGAAATACAATTTGCCACTTTATGGCTCAGGGGATACAAAAGAGAATGGGTTAATTAATAATATTTATAAAGCCATAAAGTCGAATGAACTAATTGCTTATAGAGATGAAAATTTTAAAACACCTTTATCTATATCAGAATATGATTCAGCTTTTGCATACAACGATGTAAAAGATACCGTCTTCGTCAAAAATTACTATTACTTAGATTTTAAAGAGGACTTTCTTTTTGATCGACAGCATTCGCAATTCAAGTTTGACATAAAGTATGTTCAGATCACTCGACCAGCAGAATTTAATCAAGGTGCATTTGAAGGATCAGTAGCTTATATCCGGTACAAAGATTTCATCAAGTATTTTGCAAAACATCCAGACGCTCGATGGTTAAATTTTACAAATATTTCCAAGAGCCTAACCTACAGTGAAGCCTTTGAGTCTCGATTGTTCAGGTCAGTTGTGACCCGCTACACCAATCAATATGAGGCACTGGTCATCGATTTGGTGAATAAAAACACACCAGATGAACGGCGAAAAATGCAAGCCTACTTGGATGCACTCGCCTTCGAATACAAACTCTTAGAATTTGAAAATTCAGTTTGGGAATGGTAAAAAATAAAGCCTCGAATTAGTTCGAGGCTTTATTTTTTTCTAGCGTAGCCAACAGTGCTTTGGCTTTAGAAGCTCCGATCACTGCTGCAATATCCTCTTCCGAAGCCATTTGGATTTTTTTTACCGATTTAAACTCCTTCAGTAATTTCTGTGCAGTCAGTTCCCCTATTCCCTCAATTTCTGTCAACTGGCTGTTGAGGGCTTTTTTGCTACGCACTTGCCTGTGGAAGGTAATGGCAAAGCGGTGGGCTTCATCTCGGATCCGCTGAAGTAGCATCAAGCTTTCGGACTTTTTATCCAAGTGGATGGGGTATTGGTCTCCAGGAAAATAGATTTCTTCCAGTCGTTTGGCGATGCCGATGATGGGCATCTTCCCATATATCCCGAGTTCTTGCAAGGCTTCCACCGCAGAGGATAATTGGCCCTTGCCTCCATCAATTACCACTAGCTTGGGAAGTGGTACTGCTTCTTCGAGAAGCCGCTTGTAGCGTCGCCCGACAACCTCCTTCATGCTGGCAAAATCATTGGGGCCTTCGACCGTTTTCACGTGGTAGTGCCTATATTCTTTAACAGCAGGTTTTCCCTGCTTGAAGCAAACCATGCTGGACACTGGATTCGTCCCTTGAATGTTTGAATTGTCAAAGCATTCGATGTGGTCGGGGATTTCCTGAAGGCTTAAGTCTTGCTGCAGCTGTCGGATGACTCGGTCTTTTTTGTCTTGATTGAGGCCCTGTAGGAGTGCTTTTTCTCTTTTGTAATAGAGGGCATTCTTTAGGGACAAGTCAATTAGCTTTTTCTTGTCGCCAATTTTTGGAACACTTAGGTTTAGCCCTTCGATAGGTTCCAACTCTAGGTTGACTAGTATCTCCTCTGCATCACTTTGGAATTGATCCTGTAGTCGGATGAGGGCGGTCACCAAAAGTTCTTGCTCTGATTCATCTAATCGTTTTTTCAGTTCTACATTCTTGGAAGTAATCATGGCTCCATTCTTTACGCGCATGTAGTTGACGTAGGCAGTTTTCTCATCTGCTACCAAGGTGCATACATCCAAATTGGCGATGCTTGGATTGGTAATTAGGGACCGGGCTTGGTATTTCTCAAGAAGATCCAACTTGTTTTTGACTTGTTGCGCTTGTTCAAAGGCCAGCTTTTCGGCCAGAATCTCCATTCGCTGCTTGAAGTGAGTTTTGGCTGGCGATAGGTTCCCTTTCAGGATGTGTTTGGCTTGCTCGAGATCTGCGAGGTAGTCGGCTTCAATCTGCTTGCCCACACAGGGTCCTTGGCAATTTCCGATATGGTATTCCAGGCATACCTTGTATTTCTGTTCCTGAACCTTCAGGTAAGAAAGATCCAAGTTGCAAGTTCGAATGGTAAATAGCTCTCGTAATAGATCGAGTACATTGTTCATGGCCTTTACACTCGCAAAAGGGCCGAAGTAAGTTCCTCTTTTTGGAATGTATTTTCGCGTGGGAAAAAGCCTGGGGAAGCTTTCCTTGGTAAGAAGCAAGTACGGGTAGGTCTTGTCGTCCCGAAGGAGGATGTTGTATTTGGGCTGAGCTTTTTTGATCAGGTTGTTTTCAAGCAGAAGCGCATCCAATTCCGTGTTGACAAGGGTAATCTCAATTTTGGCGATTTCTTTGACCATCCGCCTTGTTTTGAGATTGATGCCGCTATTTTTATTGAAGTAGCTGCTGACTCTTTTCTTTAGACTTTTAGCCTTACCAACATAGATCAATTCCTGCTCTGTATTGTAATACTTATATACGCCCGGTTGATCCGGTAAGGAAAGGTGATCTTCGGGCAGAAATGAGGAGGAAAGCATGGGGTGAATTTAAAAAAAACAGCCCAACTAGTAGGCTGTTTTTAAGTGAGTTGATCCAAGTTTAGAAATCATTTTTCTTGGCATCGTAGTCAAAGCCAGCATTCTGCTGACTGTCAAACTCGTATTTATCACAATCAATTTCGATACTTAACGGCCGTTCAGGCCTTGGGAAAGCGCCTTTAGTATAACCTAAACTTGTATCATCGTATACTTTTGCCATGAACTTCGCCCAGATTGGACGGGCAGTTTTGGCGCCTTGACCAGCTGACCAGCTTCGGAAGTGGATGGCACGATCATCTCCACCTACCCAAATGCCGGATACCAGATTTTTGCTGATTCCCATGTACCATCCATCGGAACCATTTTGAGTCGTGCCTGTTTTTCCTCCTAGTTCATTGCCTACGCGAATGGCGCTTGCTACCCCCTGGCTCGTGCCTGACTCCTCCTCAAATCCCCCTCTGAGCATGTACGTCATTAAGTAAGCATGCTCTTCACTCATGGCCGGCTTTTTCTTTGGGGTAAATTGATGGATTAAATTTCCATTCTTGTCTTCGATACGATCGATGTAATAGGGGGTGATGTGTTCTCCTTTATTGACGAAAGTGCCAAAAGCGCCTACCATTTCGAATATGTTCACATCATTTACGCCAAGGGCTAAGGAGGGAACTTCTTCTAGGTCACTTGTAATGCCCAAGCGTCTTGCTGTTTCAATGACTATCAATGGGCTTAATTTTTTCATCATGTAGGCGGTCACCGAGTTGATGGACTGAGCCATGGCTTTTCGGATTGTCATCCGCTCGTAGGAGAATTTTCCATCTGAATTTGAGGGGCTCCAGGCAGGCTGCCCAGGAATGTACACTTCCACAGGTTGATCGACTACTGAATAGCAAGGGCTGTATCCATTTTCAATGGCCGCTGCATATACGAAAGGCTTGAAAGTGGATCCAGGCTGTCTTTTTCCTTGCTTCACATGGTCAAACTTGAAGTACTTGTGGTCAATGCCACCTACCCAAGCTTTGATGTGACCCGTGGAAGGATCCATCGTCATCATGCCTGTTTGCAGGAATTTTTTGTAATACTTCATGGAATCCATAGTACTCATCAGCGTATCCCGCTCCCCTTCCCAAGAGAAAATCCGCATTTTCTTCTTTTCGTTCAGCTTTAAGTTGATTGAGTCAGTATTGTTTCCATACCGTTTCTTCAAAAGCCGGTAGGCCTCCGTGCGGGTCACCGCAGTTTCAATGAAGTTTGGAATGACCTGAAAGCTTTCATCGATCCAAGGCTCTCTCGTTCCCATTTCTTTGAAAAATGCTTTTTGGAGCTCTTTCATATGTTCTGCCATGGATTCTTCAGCATAGCGCTGCATGCGGCTATCGAGCGTCACATAGATCTTCAGTCCATCTCCAAATAGGTCATAAGCACCTCCATCAGACTTCAAATTTTCTTTGGACCACTTAATGAGATCTGCTTTTACGATCTCTCTGAAATAGGTGGCTAGGCCTTGATTCTGGTTTTGAACTTGGTAGTCTAGGATAATGGGCAATTGCGAAATGGAATCGTATTCGGTTTCAGTCAGAAATTCGTTTTTCACCATTTGGGAGAGCACCGTATTCCGTCTTCTTAGGGAATTTTCAGGGTTGAAAACGGGGCTATAGTAGGTGGGCGCTTTGAATAGGCCTACCAATACGGCAGATTCTTGGATGGCAAGGTCTTTAGGCAACTTATTAAAAAAGGTTTTTGATGCCGTTTTAATTCCAAAAGCGTTTGATCCAAATTCCGAGGTATCTAAGTAAAGCGTAAGGATTTCATTTTTGGTATAAGCACGCTCAAGCTGTGTGGCTACGATCCATTCTTTTGTTTTCACGATAAGCATCCGTAGGCCGGGAACCTTGCTTAAAAATCCAGAGCTCGCATCTGTTCTAGTTTTGAATAAGTTTTTAGCAGTTTGTTGGCTGAGGGTGGAGCCGCCACCTGCATCTTGACCCAGTAAGATTGATTTTACAAAAACGCGAAGCATGGCTTGCAGGTCAATCCCGGAATGGTCTTCAAAGCGCTCGTCCTCGGTAGCAATCAATGCTTTTACTAAATTGGGAGACAGCTCCTCATAGGATACTGGGCTTCGATTTTCTCGAGCAAAGGTTCCTAGAAGCACCCCATCTGAGGAATAAATTCCAGAAGCTAATTCACTATCTGGGTTTTCTAGGGCTTTGAAATCAGGTAGGCTTCCAAAAAGTCCAAGAAAGTTGATGCTCACCATCCAGACAAAAAGGACAAAAAAGACAAAGCCAATTAAAAAGGCTTTCCACAAATAATTTATTGTTTTCGATGCCCAATTTTCTTGGGTAAATGGACCAGGTTTAAACATAACTTATCGGTAGGTAGCGGTAAAGAATTGGAGGTATTCTTCCAGGTCTTTGTTTTTATTTAAAACTTGGAAGTTTTCTATTGAAATAAAGAAGGACTTGGTTTTTATTTCATCCTTCAGTCCAATCGACGTGAATTTTTCCTGAAATGTTTTCAAATACTCCATCGCTTTCTCTGCATTCGAGAAGGGGCTGATGATAAAAATTGACAATTGTGCACTCAAATTCATGTTTCCTGTTCGCAGCCTAGCGTTTCCGAAGGACTGGGTATGGAATGTTTCTAGATCTCCAAGCAAATTCTTGGCCGTTTCCACATCTGATGGGGTCAAGGCCACTACAAATATATGGGTTTGGTCATCAGTAGCCTTGTAAGGGCTTTCCTTTACCTGGTTTTCTGGAACATTTTCTTTGACTTCTTCCTTTTTTGGTGCCAGATCTTCCTGTGCTACAGCTGAGGGGCCTGATTTGGCGGCAAGTTCTTCCGAGGTCAGCAGTGGCTGCAGCATGGCCTTGGCTAACGTGATCAACTCCTGCTCTTTTGCATTTTGGATAAACGCTTCAAGTTTGGATTTGAATTGTTCCCTACTTTCTTGCTTACCCGTGACCATGGCATTGAGCAGTAGGAGTTTTTCTGTATTTCGGGTCAAAGGATATTTTTCCAGGGTGGCAAAAATCAACTCCCTCGCTTGGGAATAATTCCCAGAATAGTAGGCTTCATAGGCCTGTTCGTACCCTTTTGCTGATTCCAAGGATCCTTTATTTCCAGCTCCAGCCTCCGGATTATTTACCGAAAAGGTGTAAGGGGATTCGGGAAATTCAATATTCAGAAGTTGGGCATAGGCATCAGCGTTGCGCATCAACTCTTTTTGCCCCAAATAAAGCAGGTAATAAGCTTCTGGTTTTTTTACGGACTTGGGATATTTCTGAATAAGCTGTTCGAGGTATTCCCCACTTCGTTGAGGTTCCTTTAATTGAAAAAATAGCACTTTACCCAATTCGAAGTACGATTCCTCTAACGCTGTGTTTGCTTGTTCCAGTTGTGCAGGGCTCGTTGGGATTGAAGCAAGCAAGGATTCTACGGATGGGAGGCCTGTTGAATCTGTAGCAGCATCTGTTCCTGGCGATGCTTCTTCAGATGAGAGCGGTGTAGCCGCTTGCGCGCTCGTTTGGAAGAGGGCAGCTTTTCGTCTCCAATTATCTTCTAGGGGGCGATTACCCCAGGTACGCACAAAATCAATAGCTCCTTGTTGTAAGGCTGCACCATTCCCAAAGTAAAAGGTAGATTCGTTTCCTGTATCTCCAAAAGCTAATAAATTGTCGAAAATCGAAGGCGATTTATTGGGACTATCCTCCTTTTTTAAGTCTGCAAGGCGCTGCTTCTCATTGGCAATAAATTCTTGAGCTCTTAGGAGTTGCTCGTCCTCAGACAAGGATGCCAGCTGGATCAAACTGTCATTTTTTTCGATCCGCTCGAAATGGAAGACATAGGTGTCCAAACTTGCCTTTTTTTCCTTTAGCTGTTGGGCTACAGGATCTTCAGCCTGGATAAAACTCAGTGCGCTGTCTAAGTAGTATTTGGTGGCTCGGTAGTCTTTAAATTGGTCGAGCTTGATTTCTGCAAGCTTTTGATAGATGTAGCCCTTCACTCTAGGGATTGAACCTGGTTCCTTTGCTGCCTTATGCAAAAGTTCAAGACTTAAGGGGATGTCGTTTTGTTTTTCTTCAAACAAGGCGCTCTCAAAAATTACGACATCTTTGAGGTCTTTGTTTTTTGGGTCCTTGTAAAGGTCTTCGTAATAGTTTCGAACCTTTTTCAGATCTTTTGAGGCATTGAGTTCGGCTACTTGCTGTGAAAAAAGAGTGGCAAAAAAGGAGCGTTCGTAGGCGGGGTTTCCTTCTAGGGATTTCTGAAAATAATCAAACGCGAGTGCATCTAAACCTTCCCGCTGGTACCGTTGCGCCAGAATAAAGTAGAGTCTGGAGCGTTCTTTTTTATCTGAAGTATAGTTGATCGCTCGGTCTAGGGCGCCGATTACCCCATTCTGATCTGCTCTTTTTTCATAGTAATAGGCGAGGGTTTTGTACAAGTCAAAGGTATTGTCGCTGTTGATCTCCGTTTCTTTGGACAGGTAATCGATGGTAAAGTTGGCTTCCTCTATTGCATTCTGGTCGACGTAGAGGTGAAGTAAGCTGATTAGCGCTTTGTGTCGCAGGTCCTTGTCCTTGCTTTGGCTATTGACATAGCGGAAGGTGTTTTTGGCATCATCGACTCGAGCTTGGAGGTAGTCAATCTTGCCAATTAAATAGTAGCTGTCGTCCACCCATTTTGAAATCCGATGCCAGTCGATGGCTTTGGAGGAGAGCTCCCTCGCGGAATCTAGGGCAACTTTGTTTTGTTGGATGGTGGCGGAATCAATAGGGATAAATACGGGGAGAATCTGGGTGTAGTCCTCTTTGTAATTTTCAATTACCTGATTTTCTGCAGCTTTGATTTTGGTGTCTGCCAGAAAGTAGGCGTTGTAGTGGGAGGTAAGGTTGTGGAAAGCACGGTTGGTAAAGGTGTCTCGTTGGGAAGAGCAGGCTCCCAAGAATATTAACACCAATCCAAAAATATAACTTACTTGTTTGCGCATGTTGAGCTGCTACGAATCAAGGCACCAAATTAGGGCTTTTACCTCACTTACTGAACGATGAAGAGTAGGTATTATTCTGAAGTGTCGATGAATTCTTGCTGATGGAATCCATTAACTTTGAAAAATGACGTCTAATCAGTCCAATCCCAATTCGAAGAAGCCTCAGGTACCCACTTGGGTCAAATACATGGGCTTGTCCTTCCAGCTCTTTGCGATCATTGGTGGAGGCACTGGCCTGGGCTGGTGGATACAGCAGCAGTCGGGAATGAAATTTCCTGCTTGGCTTCTACTTTGTTCCTTCACTGCTGTCGCAATCGCATTTTATTCCTTGTGGAAGTCGATGCAACAAGACAAATAGGCAATTCGTCAAAAACCACGTAATTTTGAATCTTAAATTGGTAGGCAAACATGAAATTCTCAGCTTCGATTCATTTTAGTTATGGAATCATTACGGTGGTGGTGGCAGGGTTGATTCTCCTTTTTAGCTTTTTCCTGCCTCAAATCATTCATGAAAGCATCTGGAGCATCTTTGGATTTGTGGCTGGACTAGCGTACCTCTTGACTGTCGTTACCCGATGGCTTTACCTGAAATCTCCAGAAAATTTGCTCTCTTTGAAATTACTCGGAATGATCATCAGAATCTTGAGTTCTTTGGGCTTTATTGGCATCCTTGTAGTGCTTGGTTTGGAGAATATTATTTTGTTTATCGCCAATTTCTTTATCATTTTTTTGTTCTTCATGGTTTTTGATATCTACATCTTTATTTCTAACTTGCGCCCGATTTCGAAGTAGACTTCCAAAAAACGAGTTAATGAGGCGCAAATTTCTGGTACTAAGTCTTTTATTTTCAGTGGTTTTACTGAGTTTCTCTGCAGGTGCTTTTGCTGCTGCTTCGGAAACTGAAGAAGGTAAAGAAGACCCGACTGGGTTCATCATGCACCACATCAAGGATTCTCACGAGTGGCATTTTGTTACGATAGGCCATACCCACATTACTTTGGCACTTCCGGTGATTACTTATGCTTCGGATAGAGGACTTGAATTTTACAATTCCAGCGATTTTCAAAATCACGAGACACACAAATTTGGTAAGGAATATGCCCATAACGGGATCTTCATTGATGATCACGATCATTTGGGAAGAGTAGACGGCGGATCCATCCTTGATTTTTCGGTTACCAAGAATGTAGTGATGCTACTTATAGTGATTGCTTTTGTCCTTTACATCACGCTTTCTGCTGCTAATCATTACAAGAAAAATGGTGCTGTGGCTCCTAAGGGTGTCGCCTCATTTGTAGAGCCTATTGTCATTTTTGTGCGTGATGAAATCGCACACAAATCCATAGGGCCAAAGTACAAGAAATTCGTTCCCTACCTCTTGACCTTGTTTTTCTTCATTTGGACTGGAAATATTTTGGGGCTACTTCCAGGTGCAGCTAACCTTACTGGAAATATTGCAGTGACCTTTACCCTTGCAATGATCACTTTTGTGATTGTCAATGTCAACGGAAACAAGGACTATTGGAAGCACGTGTTTGCTACTCCTGGTGTACCTGCAATGCTATTGCCGATCATGGTACTCGTTGAGTTTATCGGTCTATTCACCAAGCCTTTTGCCTTGATGGTCCGATTGTTTGTGGCGATCACGGCGGGACACATTGTAATCCTTTCCTTTATCGCGTTGGTATTCATCTTCGAATCCTATTCGATTGGAGTGCTGTCTACAATCATGGTTACCTTTATCAATGTGATTGAATTGCTGGTAGCCACGATTCAAGCCTATGTATTTACCCTATTTTCTGCGATGTACATTGGTAGTGCAGTAGCTGAACACGAGCATGACGATCACCATTAATTTGTAATTTCTTTCTTCAATTTATAAAACCAATGTTTATGTTAACTTCTATCTTATTGACTGCTGGATTTGCACTTATGGGTGCTGGTATCGGTGCTGGACTTGTTGCGATTGGCGCAGGTCTTGGTGTGGGTCGTATTGGTGGCCAGGCTATGGAGGCTATTGCTCGTCAGCCTGAGGCTGCTGGCAAGATCCAAACTGCCATGCTTATCATTGCAGCTTTGATTGAGGTGGTTGCCCTGTTTGCAGTAGTAATTTGTTTGCTTATTGCATTGAACGCAGGTGG
>JBILBQ010000003.1:0-58918 GCA_044353615.1 Algoriphagus sp.
CACCTAAGCGTAGAAGAGTTTAACTTTAAAAAAGCAATAGCATGGCAAGATATACAGGTCCTAAAGCAAAAATCTCCAGAAGATTTGGAGAAGCGATCGAAGGGCATAGCAAGGCACTTCAAAAGAAGAACTACCCTCCAGGAATGCATGGTCGTGGTAGAAGAAAGAAGCAGTCAGAATATGCTGTTCAGCTATCAGAGAAGCAAAAAGCAAAATACATCTATGGCGTATTGGAAAGACAATTCGCGAAGATGTTTGACATTGCTTCTAGAAAATCAGGTATCACAGGTGAAAACCTCCTTCAGCTTCTAGAAGCTCGTTTGGATAACACCGTATACCGTTTGGGAATTTCTCCAACCCGTCGTGGAGCAAGACAGCTTGTGTCACACAAGCACATCTTGGTTAACGGTGAATTGGTAAACATTCCTTCTTATACACTTAAGCCAGGTGATGTGGTTTCGGTAAGAGAGCGTTCTAAGTCTCTTGAAGCGATTACCAACAGTTTGGCAGGTAGAGGAACATCTAGGTATTCCTGGTTAGAGTGGGATAATGCCTCTATGTCTGGTAAGTTCGTGACTGTTCCTGGTAGAGATGATATTCCTGAGAATATCAAAGTCCAGCTCATCGTCGAACTTTACTCTAAGTAATAGTCCACTATTTTCAGCTAAAACAGAACGAAATATATGTCCATACTAGCATTTCAAATGCCCGAAAAAGTGGTAATGGAAAAAGCCGATGATTTTCATGGCTTGTTCACATTCAAACCACTTGAAAAAGGCTATGGAGTTACGATAGGTAACGCCCTAAGAAGAATTTTACTTTCTTCTTTGGAGGGTTACGCCATCACTTCCATAAAGCTTCCAGGAGTGGTTCATGAATTCTCTACCGTAGAAGGTGTAGTAGAAGATGTGACAGATATCATTTTGAATTTAAAGCAGGTTCGATTCAAGAAATTGCACGATGCATTTGACGGAAAAATTTCTGTTGAAATCAAAAATCAGTCTGTTTTCACAGCAGGGGATATTGCTAAGTTCACTTCTTCCTTCGAAGTGTTGAATCCGGAATTGGTTATTTGTCACATCGACCAAACTAAAAATTTCGAGATTGAAATCACCATCGAAAAAGGAAGAGGATATTTGCCTGCTGAAGAATCCAAGCCTAAAGATCAGGTCTTTGGACAAATTGCAATTGATGCCATCTTTACACCGATCAAAAATGTAAAGTATAGCGTTGAAAATACCCGAGTAGAGCAAAAGACTGACTTTGAAAAATTGATCCTTGAAGTACATACTGATGGTTCAATTCACCCAGAGAAAGCGCTTCAGGAGTCTGCAAAGATTCTTATACAGCACTTTATGCTCTTCTCTGACCAAACTATGGTTCTTGATTCCACTGGAATCGCTGAGCCAGAGCCTATCGATGAGGAATTCCTTCACATGCGCAAGCTTCTCAAAACCTCTTTAGGGGATCTCGACCTATCTGTTCGTGCCTTTAATTGCTTGAAAGCTGCTGATGTAAGAACTCTCGGTGATCTTGCTCGTCTTGAAATTTCAGATATGATGAAATTCAGAAACTTCGGTAAAAAATCTTTAGCCGAATTGGAGCAGTTGATCCAGGAGAAAGGTCTAACCTTTGGTATGGACATTTCTAAGTACAAACTTGATGAAGAATAATTAACAATGAGACACGGTAAGAAATTTAACCACCTTGGTAGGACTGCTTCCCACAGAAAGGCAATGCTTTCCAATATGGGAGCTTCCCTACTTCTTCACAAGCGTATATCTACTACGCTTGCCAAAGCGAAAGAATTAAAGAAGTTTGTTGAGCCTCTGGTTACCAGAGCTAAGGAAGATTCTACACACAACAGAAGAATTGCGTTCTCCTACCTAAAGAGCAAAGAGGCTATAAAATCCCTTTTTGGTGAGGTAATCGAGAAAGTAGGTACTCGTCCAGGAGGATATACCCGAATCATCAAAACTGGGTTCCGTTTGGGAGATAATGCTGAAATGTGCATCATCGAACTAGTTGATTTCAATGAGTTGATGTTGAAAGATGCTGCTCCTGCGAAGAAGACTACTAGAAGATCTAGAAGATCTACTGGAGATACTCCAGCTCCAGCTCCTGCTGCTCCTAAAGCAGCTAAGGCTGAAGCAGCTCCAGCTCCTGTAATAGATGCAGTAGAAGAAGCTCCAATAGCTGAAACGGAAGTAGTTGAAGAAACTA
This sequence comes from Algoriphagus sp., assembly GCA_044353615.1. Lineage (GTDB taxonomy): Bacteria > Bacteroidota > Bacteroidia > Cytophagales > Cyclobacteriaceae > Algoriphagus. The sequence goes on from JBILBQ010000003.1 coordinate 2,224, forward strand.
CTCCTGTAGCAGAAGCGGCTTCTGAAGAGACAGCAGCTCCTGAAGCTTCTGAAGAAAGTGAAACAGAAGAAAAATAAATTGAAAGCAATTTCACATTTAAAAGGATTGGACGTCGTTCAATCCTTTTTTTTATTCCCTAGCCTCATCTCACCCTCCCTAAGTTTTATTAACTTTGGGCAACTTTCAAGGAAATGAATACACAAAAAGCTACCCTTCTTCTTGCAGATGGTACGTTCTTCTCTGGAACACTCATCGGCGCTCCCGGTACCAATGGCGGTGAAATCTGCTTTAACACGGGCATGACCGGTTACCAGGAGATTTATACTGACCCTTCCTATACCGGACAAATTGTAGTGACCACTACCTCCCATATTGGGAATTATGGGGTACACCCAGACGAGGTAGAATCCGCTGCTCCTTGTGTAGCTGGGATTGTAGTGAATAGTTTCTCTGAAGTATTTTCTCGATTAGATGCCTCTGGATCCCTACAAGACTATTTGGTTGGAGCTGGCATCACGGGTATTGCCGATATTGATACACGCAAATTGGTACGTCACCTGCGAGATGCAGGAGCCATGAATGCCATTATCAGCTCTGAGTTTGAGGGTGACCTGGATGGTTTAAAGCAGAAGCTTGCGTTAGTGCCAGATATGAACGGCTTGGAATTATCCTCCAAGGTCTGTACCCAAGAACCTTTCTTTTTTGGAGATCCATCCGCTGCCATTAAAGTGGCCTGCCTAGATTTCGGTATCAAAACCAATATTTTAAGAAACCTCGCTTCTCGTGGTGTCTATTGCAAAGTATATCCTGCCAAAACTTCTCTTGCCGAAATGGAATCTTGGAAGCCTCAAGCCTATTTCCTTTCCAATGGACCTGGAGATCCAGCAGTGATGGACTATGCCGTGGAAACGGTAAAGGATATCTTGGAAACCAACAAGCCAGTTTTTGGAATTTGCTTGGGACATCAACTCTTAGCAGAAGCGGTGGGAATCTCTACCTACAAAATGCATCACGGTCACCGTGGACTCAACCATCCCATCAAAAACCTGATGACTGGAAAGAGTGAGATCACTTCCCAGAATCATGGATTCAATGTGGTACGTGCCGACGCAGAAAAAAATGTAAATGTGGAAATTACCCATGTGCACCTAAATGACAATACCGTTGCAGGTATCAAGTTGAAAAATAAACCTGCTTTTTCGGTGCAATTTCACCCGGAATCCTCGCCAGGACCACACGATTCCCGCTATCTTTTTGATGACTTTATATCTTTGATTACTAAAAACTAATTCTAACAAACCTGTAAACACGATGACGTTGATTCAATCCATTCATGCAAGACAAATCCTTGATTCACGAGGAAATCCAACCGTAGAGGTAGATGTAGTGACTGAAAATGGCGCTTTTGGAAGAGCTGCAGTACCAAGTGGTGCCTCCACTGGAATAAATGAAGCAGTAGAACTCCGCGATGGAGATAAAAGTAAATACCTTGGTAAGGGCGTTTTGAAGGCGGTTTCCAATGTGAATGATGTCATTGCTCCAGAGCTAGTGGGCATGGATGTCTTTGAACAAAATACCATCGACCAAATCATGATTGATTTGGACGGCACGGCCAACAAAAGCAAGTTGGGCGCGAATGCTATTTTAGGCGTTTCTCTTGCGGTAGCCAAAGCAGCTGCCATGGAGTCTGGACAGCCGCTTTACCGCTACATCGGTGGAGTGAATGCAAATACGCTTCCAGTACCCATGTTGAATATCATCAATGGTGGTTCCCACTCAGATGCTCCCATTGCCTTCCAGGAGTTTATGGTACGCCCAATTGGGGCTACAAGCTTCTCTGAGGCGATCCGTTGGGGTGCTGAGATCTTCCACAACTTGAAAAAAATCCTTCATGACAAGCATTTGAGCACTGCAGTAGGCGATGAGGGAGGTTTTGCTCCCAACTTCTCTGGAGGAACTGAAGAGGCGCTTGCTTGTATCCTAGATGCCATCAACAAGGCTGGCTACCGTCCAGGAGACGATGTGACCATTGCCTTGGATTGTGCATCCTCCGAATTTTACAAGGACGGAAAATACGACTACTCCAAGTTTGAAGGACCAAACGGAAAAATTCGCTCTAGAGAAGAGCAAGTGGCGTACTTGGCTGAGCTAACCGAAAAATATCCAATCGACTCCATCGAAGATGGTTGCGCGGAGGAAGACTGGGCTGGCTGGGCGATGCTAACTGCCAAAATCGGTTCTAAAATCCAATTGGTAGGGGACGACTTGTTCGTGACCAATGTGAGCTTCCTAAAGCGTGGAATTGAAGAAAAATCAGCAAACTCCATTTTGGTTAAAGTAAATCAGATTGGTACGCTTACTGAAACCTTGAATGCAATCAGTATGGCACATAAGGCTGGATTTACAGCCGTAATGTCCCACCGTTCAGGAGAAACAGAAGATTCAACCATTGCTGACCTTGCTGTAGCTGTCAACTGTGGCCAAATCAAAACTGGTTCTGCTTCCCGTTCGGATCGTATGGCCAAGTACAACCAGCTGCTTCGTATCGAGGAGCAACTAGGAGATTCAGCGGTATTTAAAGGAAGATTGAAATAATTTTGCTGTTCTATTTAAAATCGACAGTCCCGGAATTTCGGGACTGTCTTTTTTTTGCATGATTTTTGTACCTTAGGTATTCGAACTCAGCATTATGAAAAAAGTCCTCAAATACAGCAGTAACTTTTACTTGTTGGCGACCGTGTCCTTTTTAGTTTGGATGATCTTCATAGATTCGAATAATCTTCCTACGCAGTGGAGGCTCACCAAACAGCTTTGGGACTTGGAGGATCAAAAAGAGTATTACAAACAGAAAAAAGTCCAAATCCAGCAAGAACGTGCTGCTCTATTTAGCAATCCTGAATTGTTGGAAAAATTTGCCCGAGAAAAATACCTCATGAAGAAGCCAACAGAAGATTTGTATGTGGTGGTTGAAAAATAGGCCCCTTCTTTTTTCTCTCATCCTTTTTTTAGGCGTTCACCTGTCTGCATACCCGCAACGTGAAATAAATACCGATTCCACCTTTTCGTTCAAGGAGCGAGGATATTTTGGGGGAAACCTTGGGCTTCAACTTGGAACGGTTACGCTAGTAGATCTTTCTCCTTTGGCTGGGGTGATGCTTAGCTCCAAACTTTCTACAGGTCTAGGTGCCACCTATCAGTACTACGAAGACAATCGATTCCAGGGCAATGCTGGTTCCTCTTTTGGAGGGAGAGCTTTTGTTCGGTACAACGTGCTTCCCAATATCTTTGGTTACTCCGAACTGGAGTCCATCAACTGGAATGCCTACAACTATGCGCAGGATGCCTTTCAGCGAACTTGGACAGAGGCTTTTTTTATTGGTGCGGGCTACTTTACTCCGTTTGGGGCTCGTGGGGGTGCCAATTTCACTTTTCTGTACAACCTACGCCATTCCAATCGGCAGGCATACTACAGTGAGCCCTATCTAATGCGGGTTGGATTTGTGTTCTAATACAAGCTAAATCCTATTTACTAGCGATTTTGAGGGGTTACCTGTTGCAAAGTTCCTGTAGTTTCTCATCGGCAAATTCTAAAAAAACCGCTTCATTTTTTCCAAGCCTGTTTTGGCTACAAAATCTGCATCCATGGCATAATATTCAGGGTTGAACAGTTCCAGGGAAAGAATGATTTGTCCTCCTTTTGCGCGCAAGGTGTTGGCAAGATCTTGTAATGGTGCAGCGCCATCCCCAGGAAATACCCGATCCTTATCCTGTTGTTCGGTTCTTGGGATGCTGCCTGAAAAGTCATTGAGGTGAAAAATTGAGATGGCATTTCCATCGACCAACTTCAATCCTTCAAACCCTGACCCCCCTCGAAAAAGGTGGTATACATCGGCTAGGATCTTGGCATCGGGATCATCCGCAGCTGCCGCTACGGCTAATGCTTGGCTGAGGTGAAAAAAGGCAGGATAGGCTCCCCAGAACTCCAGTTGGGGCATCACGCCTGTTTTTCGTCCAAGATCCAATAGTTGCTTGTAGCGCTCACCCGCCCGTAGCAAGTCCAGCGGTGCATCCGCTCCGATCGCTGGAGCAGCCACTCGAGTACATCCCAGCTCGGCAAGCAGGCCCATTTCTTTCTCCATCTGCACAAAACCAGCTTTGCTTTTCGCTTCATCTTGAGCCATCCAGGTAGGAAAGCCAATACAGTCTACCAGGCTGATGCCCGCATCGCTCACTAGTTTTTTCAAGGAAGCAATGCTTTTTCCACTTTGGAGGTAGCCTTCAATCTCCATCATCCAGGGCTCAAGTCCTTGATATCCTGCTCGAGCAGACAGCTCGATCAACTGTGGTAAGCTTAGCTTTTGGCCGCGTACTGTACTTGTGTTTAGCGAAAAAATAAACTCGGATTGAGGTTCAGCTTTAGGTTTTGCTTCCGTAGCCGGTAAAAATGCGCCTACCAAGGGCGTAAGGGCTAAAGTTTTGAGGAGGGATCTTCTGCTTGTCATTGGATTACTTTTCTTGTCCGTTCAAAAGGACAGGGTGCCATTTAAACATATTTTGAATAAATAAAATTTATCCCAATTTTCAATCGTATTTTTCACCATGCGTACTATATTATTTTTAGTGGCCTTGGTACTTTTTAAACAGGAAGCATCTGCTCAGATTGCTGGGAGAGATTTGCCTTTTCTGTCCGCTTACCAAGAAGAAATCCCCTATTTTCAAGAATTGATCACTGGAGGTCAATATGCGGCACCTTCCGCTCGCATCAAAGGGGATCCCTATTTCGTTACACGTCAATTTGAAGCAGGTACCTTGCGCATCAATGGGATCTCCTATCCACAAGTTCCATTGATCTACGACATTTTCCGAGATCAGCTCGTTACTTTTCATCCGATCTTCAATCAAAAAATATTGATCAAGCCTGAGAAAATCGATGGATTTGAGTGGAGTGATGGGAAGCTATTTCGGTTTTTTCCAGGGAATGAATCGTTTTTGCACCATGGAAATGGGATTTATCAGGTCTTGGGTCAAGGAAAAGCAATCGCCCTAGCCAAACGATACAAAACAACCCGCTCCTTACGTGATATCTCCCGCTATAACGCGGAGTATGTAGAGAAAAAGGACTACTTTCTTTGGAAGGATGGCGCCTTTTTCCCTATAAAAAAATCATCTCAAGCCTTTACTGCCTTAGAGCTCAACTCCAAAGCGCTGAAAAAAGAACTAAAGAGTAAAGGGTTGCAATTCAACAAATCTCCAGAGTCCTTTTTGAACTATTTGGTAGCATATCCTGAGTCAAAATGATGCGTGTCTTAAGTTATATCGTCCCCATCCTATTGTTTCTCGCCTTGGCGAGTGGGTCGGCATTTGCGCAGCAACAAGAGCAAAAGCAAGAGCCGAAGGTAACCGGCTTGTTTGCTGGAGTGACCTTTGAACGGTTTGTGGAGCTGGTCGAAAAGGATACACCTTACCGTTTTCTATTCAAAAAAGAAGAGCTAGCGAACTTAACTGTTAGCCTACAAGCGAATGGGGACAAGTTGGAGGATGTTTTGGGTGTGCTTTTTCTAAAAACTGGGTTCACCTTTTCCATTTCCAAAGACTTCGAAGTTTTCATTTTTACGGGAGAAAAGAAAGCGGTAGAGTTCCTGCCCAACTATTTTAAAGCACCTTCCAGAGCAAGTCTTTCTGCTGCTTCTGTTCAAGATGAGTTTGTTCGAAATCGACGCTACATCATTGGAGCTCCGGGTCCTGGAACAGAAGCAAAGCTTCAGGGGAAGGTGATTAGTTTGGAGAACAATCTCCCGATTGAGGGAGCGATTGTATTTGAAAAAGAGGCCATGCGCCAAGCAGTGACCAACAAGTCTGGGGAGTTTGAACTGCTCGTTCCAAAAGGCAGCAAAACCTTATTTATTCAAAACATTGGAGGCTATACGGAGCAGCGACTTTTGGATATTCAAGGGGATGCAACCCTTGAACTCAGTATTGGGGAGGGAGTTTTTGCATTAAATGAGGTTGTGGTAAGCTCTGGGGCCTTGTCCCAGGTAGCAAGACCAGAAATGGGAGTACAGTCCCTCACGGCACAAGAAATGAGAAGACTTCCTGCCGTCATGGGTGAAGTGGACATTATTAAAGGACTTTTGACCATGCCTGGAGTGAATACCGCTGGAGAAGCAAGTGTTGGTTTTAATGTGCGCGGTGGTGCAGCAGATCAGAATTTGATTTTGATGGATCAAAACACACTATTCAATCCATCCCACTTATTTGGGTTTTTCTCGGCGATTAACTCGGATATGGTGCAAGGGGTGGAGCTGTACAAGTCAGGAATCCCCGCCAGCCTTGGAGGCAGATTGTCCTCGGTGCTGCAGGTGACTCCCAAGAAAGGACGTTCGGATAAAATTGGGGGTTCGGGAGGAATTGGGCCAATGACCAGTAGGCTAAGTTTAGAAGGGCCTATCGGTGAAAAAACCACCTTTATCTTGGGTTCACGACTTACCTATTCGGATTGGCTTCTTGATTATATATCTAAAAAAACTGATTTGGGTGCCAGTAGGGCTGCTTTTTCGGATTTCAACGGCACAGTGGAGCATGAGTTGGGTGCAAAGGACAAACTTCGGCTATCGGGATATTTTAGCAATGACACCTTCCAATTTGACCCAGACACCGTATACAGCTATTCCAACCAGAATTATGCCCTCTCTTGGACCCATTACTTCAACGATGCGCTGGAGGCCACTTTTTCTGTGGGTCAGGATGCCTATGATTTTGAAGTAGAAGGGGAAGACAACCCATTAAATTCCTACCAATACCGATTTGACATCCGCCAACAATTTGTAAAAGCGCAATTCCGTCAGGAGATAGGGGATCGGCACCTGCTTAGCTATGGGGTACATGGCATTCGCTACCAGCTCAACCCAGGAGAAATCCTCCCTTTTGGGCCGGAGAGCGGTGTGATTGCCGATCAAGTGGCTCCCGAAACGGCCATGGATTGGTCTATCTACCTAGGGGACGAATTTGAAATCAATGATCAATGGGCGCTGAGTGGTGGATTACGATACAATTTCTACACTTTTCTGGGGCCACAAACCCTTCCCGTCTACGCGGAAGGCGAACCTTTTCTAAATGAAAATATCACAGGAGAAACGAGCTTTCAGTCTGGCGAACCAGTTCAGACCTATCATGGACCTGAATTCCGGTTTTCTGCACGCTATGCCCTCTCCAACCAGTCTTCCTTAAAGGCGGGGGTCAACTCCATGCGACAAAACATTCACTTGCTTAGCAACTCCTCGGTGATTACTCCAACAGATACTTGGAAGTTGAGTGATTCATTCTTGAAGCCGCAGCGGGGTATTCAATATGCCTTAGGTTACTTTAAAAATATGAACCAAGGTGCTTTTGAGTTTTCAGCTGAATTGTACTACCGATCCATGCAGAACTTGCTCGACTACCGATCTGGTGCAAGTATCGTACTGAATGACCGGATTGAGCAAGAGGTATTGGTCACTCAAGGAAAAGCCTACGGCATGGAGCTGTACCTCAAAAAATCAAGAGGAAAGCTCAATGGATCCCTTGCTTACACCTATAGCCGTTCGCTGATGCAAACCGATCCTTCGGAGCAGAAGGAGCAGATCAATCGTTCTGAATGGTATCCTAGCAATTTTGATCAGCCTCATAATGCCAACTTTGTGGGTAATTTAGAGCTAAGTAAACGGGTCAACGTGACCTTGGCAGGAAAGTACAGTACAGGAAGACCTGTCACCCTTCCGATTGCTAAGTTTAATTATGGGGGTTCGGAGCGCGTTTATTTCTCTGACCGTAACTCCTTTAGGGTCCCTGATTATTTCCGAATGGACCTCTCTGTTAATCTAGAGGGGAACCACAAAGTTGCCAAACTTGCACATGCCTCTTGGTCCTTTGGTGTGTACAACCTATTTGGTAGGGACAATGCTTACTCGGTCTATTTTGTTCCGGAGGCAGGCAAATTAAGAGGTTATCAGCTTGCCATTTTTGCAGAGCCAATTCCATTTATCACCTATAACTTTAGATTTTGATGCGTAAAGCCATAGGTTTAGTTTTTATCCTTTTCGTAACTCTTCTTGGGTGTAGGACTCCCTATGAACCAGAAGTGCCTGCTACAGAATTGAGGGTGCTGGTGGTGGAAGGCTATTTGGACACAGAGGGTTTGAAAAGTGAGTTAAAGCTCAGTAGAACTGCTCCACTGGGTGCTTCGTCTGCCTTTATTCCAGAGCTCCGCGCCAAAGTAGTGCTCAAAAGTGCCTCTGGGCAAGTTTTTTCCCTTACCGAAACCGGTTTAGGAACCTATATTTTTGAACGAAATATTGATGAGAAGCAAACCTATTTGCTTGAAATAGAACTTAGCTCTGGAGAAAGGTATGTTTCCGAAAGCCTTCAGCCCATTGTAACTCCTGAAATTATTGATGCAGGATTTAAGCGGGATGAGGAAGGGGTAGAGGTATTTGTGTCTACCCAAGGCAATGCCAATGCAGATGATTTTCTATGGACATTTGACGAAACCTGGATTTACCGACCTAGAATACGCACGGCCTATATCTATGTTCCCGAACTTAAAAATGTGCGGGATCGCAAGGATGCCGAACAAACTTCCCTTTGCTTCAAGACGGAGCCTAGTCCTGGGATACTTTTGGAAACAAGCTCTCGATTTAAGGATCAGGTAGTCTTCCAGAAAACAATTACCGAGATTCCTACTGATGATGAGCGAATCATGGAACGCTACAGCATTCTTGTTTCGCAAAAAGGACTTGCTTCTAAGGACGTGCCTTTCTGGGAAATTTTGAAGAAAAACACAGAAGACATCGGGTCGATCTTTAGCCCACTTCCCTCTTTGATAGGAGGAAACATAAAGAGCCTTGATGCCGCCAAAAGTCCAGTCATTGGGCAGGTTAGCCTAGGGGTGATCCGTCAAAAGCGGATCTATATTAATCAAGTTCAGGTGAGTCCTTGGAATTACCTCGATCCAAAGTTTAATGATTGTGTAATCGGAGAAGAAGCTGTTTTGGCCAAGGATTACCAAGCGATCTTTGGCAATGGAGCAGTGGTACCCACAAGACCGTTGATGGTGGGAACTACGATAATTGGCTATTATCCTTCTTCAAGGAAGTGTACCGATTGTAGCTTGTATGCATCTAAACTTAAGCCCACATTTTGGATAGATTAATGTCATGCAAACAATGAAGATATCCTTAAATACTAGAAGCAACCTTAATGCACTCATTTGTGGGTTGCTCTGCTTCCTTGGGCTCGGAAGCACTAGCATAGGGCAAACGACCACTAACCAAAAGGAGCAAGTTTTTTTCCATACCCCAAAGACCCTCTATTTTTCGGGTGAAAAAATCTGGTTTGAAGCCAACGTGAGGTTGGGAGAACGAGCCACTTCTTCACAGGTGTTGTATGCCGAATTGGTTGACCGAAATTCCAACTCAATCACCCATGTCAAAGTGCCGCTTCAGGCTGGAATTGCCTTGAATTTTATTCCAGTTTCAGATCAAATCCCATCCGACCAGTACCTACTACGCGTGTATACCCGGATCAGCCCTTATTTGGATTTGAATCAAGGAATCGCTCAGCAGTTGGTTACGATCATCAACCCAAAAATCCCACCCAAGGAGGTAACCTCCTCCAATCGCCAAATTCCCCAATCTTCTAAATCTTACGAAAAGGGAGCTGTTGTCAATTTTGCTTCTTCGAACACTGCTCAAGGACAGGTTGTGGCTTCAGGGATTTCCATTGCCAATCCATTTTTAGTGGAAGAACAAAAGCAGTTGCCTGCTGCCGAAGTATATGAAAATTTAGCTTCTCAGCCCTTACTTCCCGAACTTTTTGGTCATCTCGTTCAGGCGAAAGTTGCTTCTTTGGATACTGTGCTCACCTATTTTCTTTCCCTTCATGGCGCAAAAAGTGCCTTGTTTACAGATCATGTAGACGAGAAGGGCACGCTTGTCTTTGATGCTGGAGGCTTGCGGCATTGGGATCGTTTGATCCTGCAACTTGAAAACGGGGAGGAGATGCCCGGTTTGGAGATGATTTCCCCTCTGATCAAAACGAGCTTTAGATCGAATTTCAGTTTTCCTGAACTTTCCTTGGCGGAGGCTGATCTTGAATACCTTCAGTCCCTTCTCAAAGCAGCTGTAGTGCAGCAGGCGTATTTGGAAGTGGCTGACCAGGACTCTTTGGAAGTAGTGACTGGATTTGTAGAAGATTACAGCTACAACTTAGACGACTACACTCGGTTTGAAGATGTGGAAACGGTATTGAAGGAATATGTTCCTAGCGTTGCTGTTCGTCTAAAGGACAAAAAGAAAACGTTCCGACTCTTGAATGAAGCAGAAAAGGGTGTTTTTGACACTAATCCCTTGATTCTAATCGATGCGATGCCAGTATTTGATTCAGATCTTTTGGCCTCCTTCAATCCCAAATTTCTCCAGCGATTGGAGGTCCTCAATCGTGAGTTTTACCTAAACGACCGCACCTATCCAGGTGTACTTAGTTTTTCGAGTTATGCCAATAATTTTGGCTTATTTCCACTGGCTCCAGCGGCACGGTTTTTTGATTATCCGGGCATTCAGCCTTCGGTGATTCTGGATCGAGACCAGTTTGTCGAGCCTTCCACTGCCTCCCGGATTCCTGATTGGAGGACTTTGCTGTATTGGCAATCTAGTGGTCAAGAAGTAAGCACCAAGCTACCCAACTTAGCTGGAACGTTTGTGTACTGGGAGCAAGTGAATGTAGGCGGGAAGCTGACTGTTCGCCGCACATTTTTTGAAGTGAAAGACTAATTGGCTCTTGCAGTTAGCGGGGTGATGGCATCGCAGTGAGGCAATTGGACTTAGTCCGGAATTAGGTATTCCATCAGCGTTTTTCCGTAACGTGTACGAATCAGGTATTGCCCTTGGCTGGGAAGGTGGCTCAATTGGATTTCACCACTGCTTTGAAGTGGGGTAGTGATCAGTAGATTCCCTTGTAAGTCATAGAGGTATCCCAAGCCCTGCTCTAGATCGGTAACTGCAACAATTTTCCTGGACGAGCCAAAATCAAAATAACCTATCCAGGTTTTGCCTCCAGCCAAGGGGAGCGTCATCAGGAGACGCTGTTGACTATCAAAAAGCTGTGTTTTGTTGAATTGCTCCAAGACAAGAAGGGAAGAATTGCCCTTTTGATCACTGAGACTGCGGAATTTATCGTCTCGATTTGATTTTTGAGCTTGGGTTTTCTTTACAATTTCCCCAGAAAAGGAAATGTCGAGGATTTCTCCACCAGTTGTGACGACTTGAAGTATTGGTGTCCCTGTCTTATTGAAAATAAGCGGGCTGGTAATTCCGTCTGGGAGTTGGATAGGGGATCCGTTTCGAGATTCGCCTTTACGGCTAAAGAAATGCAAGTCACCGGAGATGCCTAGCACTACCATAAAATCACCTTTTCCCGGTACTCGAGCATGAAAGGGAGTCCCGTTGGTAGGTTCTCCTAGAGGCAAGGGATTCCAGTTATCTAAATCCTTTCCCATTTTGTCCAGCAACCATAAATTCCCATTTTCAGTAGCAATAAAGTAGCGGTAATCTAGCGTTTGGTCATAGTCTATCACGCTTAGGTGGGTGATTTTTTCTCCAGGTAGAGCCTTGGGGAATCCAGGCAAAGGTTCTCCTAGGCGGTCTATGGCATATACACGATCTGTAGTAGCAAGCACGAGCTGTAATTTGCCATTTTTAAAATAATCGATCTGGAAGGCTTCCGATACAATGGGACCAGATAAAGCTTGGCTGTATACCTGCTCGCCAGCTGAATTGATGACATACAAGACATGATCTTGGTCTTGAACTACAAGGTCTTCCGTGTTATCATTGAAATTTTTGATTGCTTTAGGTCCAAAAATTAGATTTTGAGGAAGTGCCACCTCTTTGCCAGATGCCAACTCAAAAGATTTGTTTGCTTCTACTGCAGCGACACCTTCACTGGTGTAGCCCAAGATCAGTGTTGCTTCCGGTCCTTTTGGACTTTGGTGGATACGTAATCCCAAGCTAGTGAATGCCTTCAAAGCGGTTTCGTATTTCTGGATAAATGTGCTCCAACTAGGGTTGGAAGTTTGAACCCAACTCGGCCATATTTTTTGGAGGAGGAAAGTTTTGCTGTAGCCAGAGGCGGGTGATAACCAGTTGTTCGTTTTATTCTCCTTTTTTGCCCAGGTATTTCCTTGAGTATAGTCATCCAATAGGCCTCTCATGCCATTGGCAGAGTTGCTCATCAGCAGGATCTGTCCCACTTGGCTGACAAAGGTTTGTTCAAACCCAACAAATCGTCCATTGAATAAGTGAGCGGGAAAATCCACTTCAGGGAAAAATAAAATTTCCTGTTGTAAGTATTGCTCTGTAGGATCAAATTCAGTGGTGTCACGGTATTCTTTGAGGATTTTCCAAGCTTGTTCCGGATTCTCCAACTTTACTAGAAGGGCACTGTTTTTTTGAGATCCAGAGAGGGGCTCCATTTCGATAAAATACTGTTCTCCACTGAGGAAATCCAAGAATCCCCGATCGATTAATCGAGTTTGAATCTCCCCCTTTACGGTGGATTTGGGAACAAAGGAGCTGTTTTGAAGTTTCTGCGCTTCGTAATAATCCTTCAAGTTGACCTGGGTAATGGATTGTGTGCGCGTAGAAATCAAGTTTTCAAATTCTGCGAGTTGAGCTTGAACAGAAGGCAGGAAATCCACCTCTGGAAGACCTTGAATTGGCCCTTTAAAAACAAGTTGTTTGTCTTCAAATTTTAACGTCAATGCAAGTAAAAAATCTGTGGTCTGCAACTCTTGAAGTGCTGCCGAGGATTTGTCGGCACTGACTCCACTAACTAGTTTGGCCATGCCTTTTGAGGAAAGAATTAGCCTGCCCAAGCCTTCTGCATTGGGTAAATTATCTCCTAGCTTCGTGGAAATTGGGTTTGCATCCTCACTGAGGTAAAATCGAATGGCTTCTTCGATGACAAAAGAGGAGGAAGAAATAAGCAGCACATTATTGAGGACCGTAATGCTCCATTGGATGCTATTATTTGCATCCAAAACATCGTAGATCTCTTGCTCACTGTATTTCCGTGTTTGAAATCGAGCAGTCTTGGGTGTCTTGGATTTCAGTTTTTCCAAGAGTTCCGAAGGGGAATTGGAATCAAAATTCAGGGTATACAACAGACTAAATTTGTCTGTTCCTACCGCGTGATAGCTTACAGTCACCTGTTTGTTTCGGAGGGTTTTGGCAACAAAACCTGTTTCGCCCACTAGGCTATCTAAGGAGTTTAACTGGCTGGATAAGGATTGGAATGCTGGAAACTGCAAAAGAGCTGCCCAGATGGGTTGGTTTCGAAGCTCCTGCAAGGCATAATCGGCCTGTTGAGTTTCGAATAAGAATACGGCATCACTTGAAATCAGTTCAAGGCTGTTGATGGTTCTGGACTGAATAAATCGTTGGTATACTTCATAGCCTCCCCAGCTAACTAGGGATAGCACTAGAATGACCAACAAACTTTTCCAGATTTTCAAGTTGCAGTATCGAGTAGGAGTTAATGGAGTAAAAAAAGACCTAAGAAACTTTTCGCAGTGGAAAGTATCTTAGGCCATTGATCAGGCAAGGATCAGATTAGTTGCTCAAGCGATCCAAAACTTGCATCACTTCTTTGACGTGACCTCTAGAGGTTTCTAGCAATTGCTTTTCTTCAGCATTCAGATCCAGTTCGATAACTTTTTCGATGCCGTTTTTGCCAAGGATTACCGGTACACCAAGGTAGCAGTCATCAATGCCGTATTCACCATCCAATTTGATACATACTGGGAATACCCTTCTTTGGTTTTTCAAGATAGCTTCCACCATTTGGGCAGCAGCAGCTCCTGGTGCATACCAAGCAGAGGTGCCCATGAGCTTTACAAGCTCTCCACCTCCAAATTTGGTTCGCTCGATGATGGCATCTAGCTTATCTTTTGCAACTAGTTCAGTGACTGGAATCCCTGCCACAGTGGTATAGCGCGGAAGTGGAACCATAGTATCCCCATGGCCTCCCATCAAAATGGCTTGAATTTCTTTTCCAGAAACATTCAATTCTTCAGCGAGGAAGGCACGGTAGCGGGCCGTATCCAAAATTCCAGCCATACCCATCACTTTATTTCTTGAAAATCCAGAAGTTAAATGTGCTTGGTAAGTCATCACATCCAAAGGATTGGAAACTACGATGATAATTGCATTTGGAGAGTATTTCGCTACATTTTCAGTAACTGACTTTACGATTCCTGCGTTGGTTTCGATCAAATCATCGCGAGTCATCCCTGGCTTTCTTGGAAGTCCTGAGGTGATAACTACCACATCTGAATTTGCAGTTTTGCTGTAGTCATTTGTGCTGCCAACGGTACGGCTGTCGTATTGATTGATGGGCGCTTTTTGCCAAATGTCAAGTGCTTTGCCTTCGGCGATGCCCTCTTTGATGTCCACTAATACAATTTCTTCAGCTACCTCGCGATATGCCAATACATCGGCACAGGTGGCACCTACGTTTCCTGCCCCAACAACGGTTACTTTGCTCATGGTTTTATATTTTTTGGTTTGATTGCCTAAAATTCGACCCTAAGTTAATAAGGGATATTTAGGAATTGAAACCGCTTCTGGATTAAGTTCGTCACGAAGGCACTGTTTTTTTAATATGCATCGTGTATTTTTTTTATAATGCTCTATTCAAACATTTGCCGTAGGCTGAAGAACCCAAAAGACTCGCGGTAGGACCGGAAAAGTCGCTGGTTGTTGGCATTGTAAAATTCAGCCAGAGAGGACATCATTTTCGCCTTGATTTTTGGATTGTTGTCAAAGATCTCTAGGAGGGCAAACTGTGGAATCACCAGCAATTCTGCTTCATCCGAGCTCACCAGGGCGGTGTAGGTTCTTTTCGAGTTTTTCAAAAGAGAATTTTCACCGAAGGAATCTCCTCGCTTCAGTTGCATGATGGTTTCAAAATTTTCACTTAGATCAATGGTCAGATCTACCTGGCCTTTTCGAATGAGGTAGAGGGCTTGGCTTGGATCCTTGCTAAAAAAAACCACTTCATCACGAACATATTTCCGCTCGTGCATGGTAGGTAAAAAACGCGCGAGTTCCTGCTGCTTGAGCAGCTCGAAAAATTTGATGCCTTGCAGGAAATCAAACATCCGCAATTCTTGAGGCTCATATGTTTTGGAAAAAGGATTTCTCATGGCTTAGCGTTTTTGTATGTGCAAGCATTTTTGGGTGGCTGGGCCCACTTTTGCCCAATCCGCAATCCGCATGCCAACTACCCAGGCTATTTTATTTCCTGAAACTAGAACTTTTACCTCTTTTTTTAAGGCAAATGGCACTTTATTATCAATCAGGAAATCGGAAATTTTCTTTTCGGATTGCATTCCTAATGGATTAAACCGGTCTCCTTCCTGCCAACTCCGGATTTGTAGCGGAAATTCCAACTGGTCCAAATCGAATACTCCATTAGCTGGATTCCGATCAATTTCTTTTTGAGGAGGACCCCAAGTCAGGTGGTACCCTCCTTCTGGAAGTTCAAACGAAGGAGTTCCAATAGGAAGTTCAAGCGCAGGGAATGCCACAGGGATAGGATATAGCAGGAGCTCTTCTCGGTCTAGACTGAGTTCATAGGTTGCACTTCGCAACAACTTGCCTGGCTTGATATCTTCTAAGCTTTTTGAAAGGGATAAAGCTTGGTCTGAATTGAACCCATAAGGCTTCAACCAAAAATAGAGCAAGGAGGCAGCTCCTGGCATGTTGCTCAGAGATTTGTAGGCAAGAAAGCTGATTCCATGCTGCTCACGAACATGCTCTGCCTTCCAGAGTTCAAATAGGCCAGAAAATGCCTTTCCGGTATCTTTTAACCGCTCAAAGCTCTGCAAGAGATTCTGTCGTGTTTCGGGTTCCAAGTTGTAAAGCGCAGGTAGTCCGCTATGGCGCAGCTTGTTTCTCTTGTAATCACTGGATGCATTGGATCGGTCTTCTCGCCAAGTTTGCTTGACCTCCTCCATGTAGGACTCAAGTTGTGCTCTTGAAAAAGGAAGTAGCGGACGAATCAGCCAGCCACGACGCTCGCTCATGCCATACAATCCCTCGATGCCGGTCCCTCTTACCAGGTTAAGAAAAATAGTCTCTAGCTGATCGTCCTGTTGATGGGCCAGGATGATGCCCTCCAATTGATGCTGATTCCGAATTTCTTCAAAAAACTGGTAGCGGATTTCTCGAGCAGCCATCTGTATAGAAATGCCATTTTTATCTGCCCATTCCATTGTATTGGCACGATGAATATGGATCGGTAGGGATCGGTCCTGAGCCCAGTTTTTAACAAATTCTTCATCTCCATCGCTTTCTGTACCGCGCAAGCCAAAATTGACATGAGCCAGCTCCACTTGAATTTCAGCAGCATGAAGGATATGTGCCAAAGCCATACTGTCTAGTCCGCCACTGCAGGCCAACAGGTAACGTTTGTTGGGTTCAAAAAGGGGGCTTTGTCGGATATGCGAGATAAAGGCGTCGTACATTGATCAAAAATAGCTTTTTTAGCTAAATTTGCCTCTAGTATCTCCCCTATGAAATCTCCTTTTTTCATTCTGTTTCTTCTCTTGGTGCTCTGGATGCCCTTCCGTGTCCATGCGCAGTCCTCTTCGCTCTTGGAGATTCGAAGTGCGGATCTACTTCAGGGTGCCAAAGGCTTTGAGCGCTTGCTGGGAAATGTAAAGATGAAGCATCAGAATTCCTTGATTGCCTGTGATTCGGCCTATTTTTACCGGGATGAAAATCGGGCACAGCTTTTTGGGAGGGTGCAAATCAAGGATGAGGTGGACCCCATTACTACAACCAGTTCCTATGCTGAATACGATGGTGCGACCAAGGTGGCGAAGCTTCGGAAAAACGTGGTCTTCACCAATCTGAAGACGAAGCTGTACACCGATCACCTCGATTACAACCGGGAATCGAATGTGGCCAACTATTTTGAAGGGGGGAAGGTGGTGGACTCAGTAAATGTGCTCACCAGTGAGGTAGGTACTTACGAGATCAATTACGAGCGGATCAGTTTTAAACATGATGTGATTTTGGTGAACCCAGATTACACGCTCAAAACGCAGGACCTTATCTACATGACCGTTCCTAAAACTGCTCAGACTCCTGGATTGACCAACATTGTTTCTAAGGAAGGATACCATTTAGATGCCCAAAAGGGAAGTTTTTACGACACGCAGCTCAAGCAATTTAAGTTTTTTGAGGGCTTGGTGGAGACGGAAGATAGCCGAGTGAAAGCGGATGAATTGTTTTATGATGAGCCCAAAGGCTACTATGAGGGCAAAAAAGATGTGCGAGTTCTGAATAAAGAAAGAAAGCTTGAGGTTTTTGGGGATGAGGGGAACTATTGGGAGACCAAAAAATTCAGTCAGGTGTACGGAAAGGCGTTGGTTCGAAAGTATTTTGAGTCAGATACTCTTTTTCTAACTGCTGACACATTGATTTCGCAGGATGGAGAAGCCGATTCAGTTAAGTTTTTGCTGGCCTTCCACCAAGTAAATTTGGTCAAATCAGAACTTTCTGGAAAGGCAGATTCCTTGTTGTATGCTTTTGGAGATTCATCTATTCATCTGTATAAGGATCCAATTTTATGGAATCGATCGAGCCAAATTGCGGCAGATAGCATGGTCTTTTTCCTCAAGAATGAAACCTTGGATAGGGTATACATGAATAATAAGGCCTTTGCGATTTTGACAGATACCTTGTTGAATTTCAACCAGATGAAAGGGAGAAAGATGACTGGCTACTTCAAAGAGGGGCAGATGAGTAGTTTATTTATCGAGGGGAATGGAGAGTCGCTTTACTATGCGCTCGAAGGGGATACCTTGACTCAAGGAATTAATCGAATCCTTAGCTCAACCATAGGGCTGACCTTCGTAGATGGGCTGATTAAAAAATCAAATTTTGGAGTTCGGCCTGATGGCAAATTCATACCAGTTCAGGATATTGATGAAAAGATGAGTCGGCTTGAGGGCTTTGAGTGGAGGGTGGAGGAAAAGCCTGTGCGTGCGACCATTGATGCCTGGCGAAAGGTGGTTGAAATTGACCCTACGCTACGGAATTTTTTCAACGAGCCGGAGGTAAAGCTGACGATGCCCACCCAAGGGCAGCTTCAAAAAGCGCTGCAAGAAAAGCCTGTCAAGCCTACGGGCGGCGGCTAAGCACCTAGAAATGGCTCATTTTTGAAACTTAACAACAATTAACCCAGTTTTTGGGAAAAAAATGTATCTTTTTAAATACATTTAACGTAGAATTTATCGACTTTATTGTCAGTGCATCACCCTTATTGAGTAACTATTTTCCATGAACGCCCAATTGCTCAAATTGACCATTGTATTACTTGTGCTGTTCCCGATTTTTGCGGGAGCCCAGCAGGTAAATGTCTTGAGCGAAACAGTTGAATTTTCGGGTAAAATTGGTTCCTCCCAACGGAAAACAGTAATTCTACACAACGAATCGGCGCAACCTAAAACTTACCTGCTTCGGAACATTAAAGGGAGTGTTGGCTCTTCTCAAAAGATGCGTATTTGTCTTGGAGATCAGTGTTTTGACCCCAAGAAAGACTTGGCAAAGGTGATGTTAACACTTGCTCCAGGGGAGATTTATACCGATTTGTTTTTAGAATTTGAATTAGGGATTGCGGAGACTTTAGGCAGTTTTGATTTGGTGTTTGTAAATAGTGAAGCCTTAAGGGATTTTTTTGTAGTTGAGGCAAAATATTCCGTTTCTAGTGAGCCAAAAACAGATTTTTCGCACAAAGATGTCAAGTTGGGGGATATTTATCCCAATCCTAGCAACCGGGTAGCGCAATTGGATTATACTGTCGTAAACCCAAAATCCAGAGCAAAAATCACAGTGACCAGTTTCATCGGCAATCCCATTGCCGAATATGAATTGGATCCTACACGAAATAGTTTGGTCATTCATGTCGCCGACTTTCAGCCAGGGGTGTATTTCTACACTTTGTTTGTTGACAATAAAAACGTGGTCACCAAGAAATTACAGGTGAAAAAGTAGGCTTGCTGTCAATTCTATTTCATTTGAAATCTTACAATTATCCCTTATATTTGCGGTCCTTTAATTAATCATGCGTCACTATTCGATCGTCTTTGTATTCGTCTTGGTTCTCTTTGGAGCCTGTGGACCTTTTGCCAAGTTGGAAAAGAGTACCAACTGGGAGGAGCTGTACAACGGTGCCAACAAATACTACCAAGAAGGCGAGTATAACAAAGCAATCATCTTGTATGAAAAGGTTCTTCCTGTCATCAAGGGGTCTGAAAAGGCGGAAATGGCGGAATACAACTATGCCAACTGCCATTTTAAAACGGATAGGTTCATCGAGTCGGCTGGATATTTTAACACCTTTTTCAAAACTTACAACCGAAGTGCGCTAGCGGAAGAAGCATTATTCATGCACGCATATTCCCTGTACCTAGACGCTCCAGATTTCAATTTAGATCAGCAGAGTAGTAAAGAAGCGGTCACGGCCATTCAGCAATTTGTCGGTAAATTCCCCGGTTCTGCCAGCTATGAGCGGGCAATGGACATGTTGAAAGATTTGGAGTCTCGATTTGAAGAAAAGGCTTACAGCGAGGCAGAAATGTACTATCGATTGAAGGAAGGACTATTTCCAGGCGATTTTTACAGGGCTTGCATCATTAACTTTCAAAATTTCGCCAAGGATTATCCGGAAAGCAAGCGCAATGAGGAACTGGCTTATCGTCTGGTAGAAGTGGGCTATTCCTATGCTAAAAATAGTGTCTTTGACAAAAAAGAAGAGCGTTTGAACGATGCGCTGAAGTTTGCAACTAATTTTTACCGAAAGTACGCAGCAAGTGGGTATTTGGGAGAGGTTAAAAAATTAGAAGCGCAAACCAAAGAAGAAATTCAGGCGTATAACAAACAGAAAAAAGAGATTGCAGATAAGAAGGCTGCCGAAGAGGTGGTAGCAACGAATACCTCGAATTAATTTAAACACACGCATTTAAACACAAACTATATGGCTGTTAATCCATCAATCATCACCAGAGACCTAGATAAAGTTGCCGATCAAACAGGAAACATCTATGAGTCAATCCACATTGTGGGTCAGCGTGCAAAGCAAATTTCTTCAACCTTGAAGGAAGAGCTGAACAACAAGCTTTCTGAGTTTGCTTCTACAGTAGACAACTTGGAAGAAGTATTTGAAAACAAAGAGCAGATTGAAATCTCCAAGTTTTACGAAAGAATGCCTAAACCAACTTCTTTGGCAATGGAAGAGTTTACGGATGGAAAAATCCACCACAGATATCCATCGCAAGAAGGAGCGGAGTAATTCCCAATGAATCTTAACGGCAAACGAATTTTAGTCGGTGTTACAGGTAGCATTGCCGCCTACAAAACAGCGATTTTAACGCGCTTGCTTATCAAATCTGGAGCAGAGGTACAGCTAGTAGCGACGACCTCTGCTCTTGATTTTATTACCCCTCTTACCTTAGCTGCCCTCTCCAAACGACCGGTACTGT
This sequence comes from Algoriphagus sp., assembly GCA_044353615.1. GTDB lineage: Bacteria > Bacteroidota > Bacteroidia > Cytophagales > Cyclobacteriaceae > Algoriphagus. The sequence goes on from JBILBQ010000003.1 coordinate 22,808, forward strand.
CTGCTTTTTTTGAAAAAAGCTCCGGCCAATGGCACAATCATGTAGAGCTCGGCCTTTGGGCTGATTTATTTTTAGTGGCTCCACTAAGTGCGAATACACTCGCTAAATTTGCCCAAGGAGGATGTGATAATTTGCTTACTGCCACTTATCTCTCTAGTCGCTGTCCGGTAATGCTTGCGCCAGCTATGGACTTGGACATGTACCAGCACCACTCCGTTCGGGCTAATCTCGAAAAAGTTGCTTCTTTTGGAAATATTGTGCTAGATGCCGAAACAGGGGAGTTGGCCAGTGGGCTCTCTGGCCAAGGACGCATGATGGAACCAGAGCATATTTTGGAGAAGGTCATCCAATTTTTTAATCCTAAAAAGGATTTCCTAGGCAAAAAAGTGCTGATTACCTTGGGTCCAACCCAAGAAGCACTTGATCCTGTTCGGTTTTTGAGCAATCATTCCAGCGGAAAAATGGGCTATGCCCTAGCCAAAGCATTTGAAGCACAAGGGGCAGCAGTATCCCTCGTCGCAGGTCCCGTTTCTTTAAAGTTGGACGAAAGCCGATTTCAAGTGCATCGCGTGATTACTGCTACCGAGATGTTTGAAGCTGCCAAGTCCTTGCATGCACAGATGGACGTGGTGGTGTTTGCAGCTGCAGTGGCAGATTTTAGACCTGAAAATGGAGCGCCTCAAAAAATAAAAAAGGCAGGAGAGGAACTTACACTTCGCTTGGTGCCAAATGTAGATCTTGCCTTTGAGCTTGGGAAAACAAAAAGTACCAAACAGATTCACGTTGGCTTTGCATTGGAAACAGAGCAAGGAGAAGCGAATGCCAAAGCCAAATTGGAACGTAAAAACTTTGATTTGGTCGTTTTGAATTCAGCAACGGAGGCCGGAGTAGGGTTTAAGCACGACACCAACCAGGTTCGTATTTTTCATAAAGGAGGAAATGAAGTTCAGTCCGCCCTTTTGCCGAAGGAAGCCATTGCGGAACTTATCTTGGAGGAAGTCAAAAAAGCAGCTTCTTGACGAGGAGCTAAAGATTTTTTGTAAGTTTAGTACATGAAAAAAGGGATACTCATCCTAGTTGGAATTCTTGGATTTTTGATAGAGAGCAAGGCCCAAGAACTTGATTTTAGGGTTATCATCAATAGTGACCGTTCTAGATTTCAAAGCACCGAGGTCTTTAGCCAGATGAAAACCAGCTTTGAACAGTTTTTGAATGGGAGAACCTGGACTTCCGATGAGTTTAGGCCTGAGGAGCGTATCAAAGGAAACCTATTGATTACCATCAATCAGGTGCCACAAATAGGGGTTTACAGTGCGACAGTTCAAATGCAGGTGGTGCGCCCAGTATTTGGGACCAACTATGAGACGGTGGTGCTGAACTTTATTGATCGCAATTGGTCTTTTGAATACCAAGAATCACAACCTCTAGAATTCAATAGAGTTTCCTATCTAAACAACATCAGTTCCTTACTTGCCTTTTATGCTCACATCGCGCTTGGCATGGATTACGATACTTTTGAACTGAAAGGGGGAAATCCCTATTTCGAAGTAGCGAATGATATCGTGAATAATGCCCAGCAATCGGGTCGTGCTGGCTGGGTCCAAAATCCCAACGACCGAAGAAGTCGCTACTGGCTAATCAATGACATTTACATTTCAACCGTGTATGCCCCCATTCGGGAGGCTTTTTATTTGTATCATAGAAAAGGGATGGACCAACTTGCGACCGCACCAGAAGAAGCGTATAATTCTATTTTGGGAGCGATTCAACGCGTAGCGGAAGCCAATCGGTTGCAACCCAATGGGATTTTCACCATCAGCTTTGTCGATGCTAAAAGTGATGAACTGATAGCCATTCTAAAGAATGCTCCATTTGACATCCGTGAAAAAGCCGTTCCGCTACTCCTAGAAATTGATCCGAATAACGCCAGAAAATACAACGAGCTGCTCAAAAGCTGATCCTTATCTTTTAGTTTTGTTGGAAAGCCATTCTTAATTCATGCTTACTTCACTTAAAATATCCAATTATGCGTTGATTGATCACTTGGCCATGCAGCCCAGTGCTGGATTGAGCATGATTACAGGTGAAACAGGAGCGGGTAAGTCGATTATGCTTGGAGCTGTAGGCCTTTTGCTTGGCAATCGGGCGGACACCAAGGTATTGCTTCATGAGGCGAAGAAATGTGTGGTGGAGGGAGTCTTTGACATTCGCTCTTACGGCCTGCAGGAATATTTTGAGGAGCTGGAACTAGACTATGAGGACAGCTGCATTATCCGAAGGGAAATCAGTCCAAATGGCAAATCTCGATCTTTTGTAAATGATACTCCGATCTTATTAGATCATTTGAAGACCCTGGGAGAGAAGCTCATGGATGTCCACTCCCAGCACGATACCTTACTCTTGGGAGAAGGTGATTTTCAATTGGGATTGGTGGATGCATTTGCCCAGACAGGAGTTGAGCGAGCTGCCTACCAACAGGTTTTTAAAGAATTTAAGTCCTCCAAAAAAAGCCTTGAAGAACTTACGCGTCAGTCGGAAAGGCTCAAAAAAGAGTTCGACTTCAATCAATTTCAATTGAATGAGCTGAGTAGTTTATCCCTTGTAGCCGGCGAGCAAGAGGAGTTAGAGGCTAGTCAGCAGATTCTTGAAAATGCAGAAGACATTAAAGTAAAGATTCAGGAGATCCTTTCCCTTTTCCAAGACGAGCAGTTTGGAGTGCTTCAGGGAATGGGACATATTCAATCGAGTTTGCAGGGTTTGGAGCGATTGGCTCAGGCTTTTGGCAGTTACCGGCAGCGATTTCAGGAGGCTTTAATTGAATTAAATGATTTGGCAGAAAGCTTGGGTGACGAGGATAGTGTCGTTGAAGTGGATGCTGAAAAATTGGAGCGTGCCCGTGAGCGTCTCAGCAAAATCTATCAGTTGCAAAAGAAGCATGGTATGCAGACGGTGGAAGAACTTTTGGTATTAGAAAGCCACTTGGCGGATCAGGTTTTTCATGTGCAGCAGGTCGAAGATCAGTTGCTTGAGGCCAAGCGAGTTCAACTTGAGAAAGAAAAGGCAATGCTTCAGGCAGCTGAGGTGCTTAGCCAAAAGCGAAGGGGGTGTTTCCCTACTTTTGAACGGGCACTGGAGGAGTTGCTGCATGAGTTGGGGATGGAAAATGCCCGAATTCAATTGGAGAGGCAATCCCTAGACCCCCATGCTTCTGGTGTAGATCGTATTGAACTTCTTTTTTCGGCCAACAAAGGGATACCTTTACAGCCCTTGAAAAAAGTCGCTTCTGGCGGAGAGTTTTCCCGCTTGCTTTTTGCGATTAAGTACATGATGGCCGACAAAATGGCCTTGCCTACCCTTATTTTCGATGAGATCGATTCCGGTATTTCGGGAGAAGTAGCCTTGCAAATGGTCCGAATGATGCAGGTAATTGCTCAAAATCACCAAGTGATCTGCATTACACACCTCCCGCAGGTGGCTGCCAAGGGTGAAGTGCATTTCTTTGTATACAAAGATCATAGTGCAGAAAAAACTATCTCTAAGGTCAAAGAATTGACTGCAGAGGAACGGGTGCATGAGCTTGCAAAAATGATTGCAGGCGTAAATCCATCTCCTGCTGCTCAGGCAAGTGCCAAAGAGCTCTTGATGAATTGAAGGGCTAACTCCTAAATTTTATGTAGTTTTACCGCAGATTTTGAATTCAACCCCATTGCTATATGTCACAAGATTTACTTAAAGGAAAAGTAGGAATCATTACTGGAGCGCTTGATGAAAATTCCATTGCTTGGAAGGCTGCGCTCAAAGTAAAGGAACAAGGCGGAAAATTTGTTTTGACCAATGCACCCATTGCCATGCGTATGGGGGCAATCAAAGAACTTGCTGAGGAGTGCAACACCATCGTTGTAGCTGCAGATGCCACTGTCGTAGAGGATATTGAAAAGTTATATGCTGAGGCAAAAGAGTTTTTGGGAGCAGATTTTGACTTTTTGTTACACTCCATCGGCATGTCTCCCAACATCCGTAAGGGCAAAGCCTACGGCGACCTCAATTACGATTGGGCCATGAAATCCTACGATGTATCGGCGATCTCCTTCCATAAGATGATGCAGGTAGCTGAGAAGATGGATGTGATGAAGGAGTGGGGGTCTGTAGTAGGACTTTCCTACATCGCAGCACAACGGATATTTCCTTTCTACACGGATATGGCAGATGCCAAGGCCTTGTTAGAAAGCATCGCCAGAGGTTATGGGTATCGTTATGGTAAACTGAAGAAAGTTCGTGTCAACACCATCTCTCAATCTCCTACCAAAACCACTGCAGGAAGCGGTATCGGTGGATTTGATTCTTTCTACAACTTTGCAGAAGCTCTTTCTCCCTTGGGAAATGCTTCGGCAGATGCATGTGCTGATTACATTGTGACCTTGTTCTCAGACTTGACCCGTATGGTGACCATGCAAAATCTTTTCCACGATGGAGGATATTCCTTTACAGGGATTTCTGAAGAGATTATGGAAAAGTTCAAAGACTTGTAAAGCGGTCAACGGTTGACAGTCCACCGTCGACAGCAGTTTGTTTTTAAAGCCCCGTTCGTACGGGGCTTTTTTGTTGCCACTCCTTTAAAAAAGATTTGTTGATTTATGGATTTCCCCTAACTTATACACTTCAAGAACCCAACTAGCTATGTTGAAAAAAATACTTTTCCTAGGTCTCGCATTGGTTGCTAGCGTCAGCTGGTCTAGTGCGCAGATCATGCCTTCCCCTGCAAGAGCAGAGGGAGAGGGCCCTTATGAGAAACTGATCATTCGTGGAGTCACGCTTATCGATGGTACGGGTGCACCGCCCCTAGGACCGGTAGATATCGTAGTAGAGAAAAACCGAATTACCCAAATACAAGCCGTAGGCTATCCTGGAGTACCGATCAACGAAAATCGTCGCCCAAAAGCAGACGATAAAACAAAGGTCATGGACTTGACCGGACACTACCTCATGCCTGGCTTGATCGACATGCACGGTCATATCGGCGGTTCAGGACAAGGCACTCCAGCAGAATATGTATTCAAACTTTGGATGGCGCATGGAATTACGACCGTGCGTGACCCTTCGGCTGGAAACGGACTTACCTGGGTGTTGGACCACAAGAAGAAATCTGCTGCCAATGAAATCACTGCTCCAAGAATCTTGGCTTACACATCCTTTGGACAGGGTGCAAAAGGTCCCATCACCAATGCCGAGCAAGCAAAGGCTTGGGTAAATGAAAACAAGGCCAAGGGCGCAGACGGAATCAAGTTTTTTGGAGCGAAGCCCGAAGTAATGGAGGCAGCAATCTCAGAAAATAAGCGTATTGGATTAAAGTCTGCCATGCACCACCAGCAGTTGGATGTAGCGCGATGGAATGTGCTTCATTCTGCGCGTGCAGGACTTACTTCCATGGAACATTGGTATGGACTTCCTGAGGCGCTATTTACGGATCGAACCATCCAAAATTTCAGATTGGATTACAATTACCAGAACGAGCAGCATCGATTTGCCGAGGCAGGAAAGCTATGGCAGCAAGCGGCGCCACCTTTCTCCGACCATTGGAATAAAGTGATGAATGAGTTGTTGGAGTTGGATTTCACCTTGGATCCTACACTCAATATTTACGAGGCCAACCGAGACTTGATGCGTGCTCGTACGCAGGAGTGGCACGGTGTATATACACTGCCTTCCCTTTGGCGTTTCTATGCTCCCAACCGTCAATCTCACGGTTCGTACTGGTTTGATTGGACTACTGAAGAAGAAGTGCTTTGGAAGGATAACTACCGCCTGTGGATGACCTTTGTAAACGAATACAAGAATCGTGGTGGTAGAGTGACTGCTGGTTCTGATTCTGGATTTATTTACCAGTTGTATGGCTTTGCATACATCCGTGAACTCGAAATGTTGCGCGAGGCAGGATTCCATCCTTTGGAAGTCATCCGAGCTGCGACCATGCATGGGGCGGAAGCCTTGGGTATGGATAAGGACTTGGGTACAGTGGAAGTTGGTAAGCTGGCTGACTTTGTCATCTTGGAAGAAAATCCACTTCAAAACCTGAAGGTGTTGTATGGTACTGGAGCGATCCGAACCAGTGAGGCAAATGAGCCGATTCGAGTAGGTGGTGTCAAGTACACTGTGAAAGATGGTATTGTGTACGATGCGAAGCAACTTCTTAAAGATGTGCGCACCATCGTAGACCAGCACAAGGCTCGTGAAAATGCACGCATTACCCAGCCAGGTTTGGATTGGTAAGCTTGCCATTTTGGCTTTTTGAATAGAAAGAAGGAGAGCTTGCCTTATGGCCTCTCCTTCTTTTTTTAACTTGAAAATTGGATTAAATATCTGTCACTAATCGCTTTAAACTATGCCGTTTGTAACACTTTCCCAGACCAAATTATTTTACCAGGAACATGGATCCGGATCCGAGACCTTGGTTTTTTCACATGGCTTACTTTGGAGTCACAAGATGTTTGCTGCGCAGGTGGCTGAATTTTCGAAGCAGTACCGTGTGATTGCATACGATCATCGAGGACAAGGTAGCAGTGAAGTTGGAGGACCCTACGACATAGATACGGTGGCAGCTGATGCTGCCGAATTAATCCGATCCTTGGTTGGCGGCCCAGTTCATTTTATAGGCTTGTCCATGGGTGGCTTTGTGGGCATGCGTCTCGCTGCGCGCCACCCGGAATTGGTCAAAAGCTTGGTTTTGCTCGAGACTTCTGCCAATGCGGAGCCCCTTGAGAATTTACCGCAGTACAAGGTTCTCAATGGCTTGGTGCGTTGGGTAGGGGTAATCCCTCCCATAGCGAGCAAGGTCATGAAAATCATGTTTGCAAAAAGCTGGTTGGAGGATCCTAGGAATGTAGATTCTATTCGTCAATGGAAAAAGGAATTGTCTTCCAACAAAAAATCCATCACAGGCCCTGTGGAAGGGGTGATCTACCGCAAAGGGGTGGAGGAGGAGCTTGCCAAAATCAGCTGTCCTACTTTGGTGATTGTTGGAGATGAGGATGTGGCGACGACCCCAGCAAAGGCCGCTTTTATTCAACAGGGGATTGCAGGAGCCAAGCTAGAGACTATAGCAGGGGCAGGGCACAGCAGTTGCATCGAAAAGCCAGAGGAAGTCAATCGATTGCTGAAGGATTGGCTAAAAGGTTGACATCGGTCGACAGCCGAGTCGTGGTGTGACTTGGTTTAGAATCTAAATTTAAGTGCGTTTTTTAGTAATAGACTGCAATTGACACTCTGTCAACGGCTAACTGTCCACTGTTGACAGACGATTCGTAGTGTATCGAGTTTAGAATCTAAATTTAAATACGTTTGTCATATGCTGAACAATTGACTGTGGTCCGTCGACCGTCAGCTGTTGACAATTATCCGCATGGATTAATTCCTATGGAGCACTGGCATAATTGCGGATAATCCTAAAATTTAAAAAGGCTATTTATCAAGAGTTTAGGTGTCCCTTGGTAATTTTTTTCAGCATAATCTGAACCTTTTGCCTACAATTAATGTATATACATCAATTGAAAAGTGAACCCATGGGAAAGATTGAAGAAGCAATCAAGCAGTCGGAATTTAAGGACAGCTACAACAAAGTTGTGGTCAACTTATTGTACACCCACAGTTACCTGGTGAGTTTTCAAACGGCTGTATTGAAACCCTTGGACCTTTCTCCCGAGCAATACAACGTCTTGCGGATACTAAGAGGTCAGCAAGGCAAGCCCGCCACCATCGCTGCCATTCAAGAACGGATGCTGAACAACATGTCTAATGCCTCCCGACTGGTGGACAAGCTAAAGGCTAAAGAACTCGTAAAAAGAGAAGAGTGTCCGCTCAACCGCAGGCAGGTGGACGTGGTAATTACCGAGAAAGGCTTGGCCCTCCTCGAATTACTCGAACCACAGATCAATGCAATTAATAAGAAGGCCATTCACTTGGAAGACCAAGAATTAGATCTCTTAAATAGACTATTAGACAAGCTTAGGGGCTGATTAACTCCCTAGATTTTATTGATTATACACATTCAACTTAATTTCAAAACTAAACCAAAACAATTATGAGCACTACAAAATGGATCATCGACCCTACCCACTCTGAGGTAGCATTTAAAGTAAAGCACTTGGTAATTTCTACCGTAACTGGTTATTTCCGCAAGTTTGAAGGAGCAGCGGAATCAACTTCTGAAGATTTTAATGGAGCTTCAGTTACTTTCTCATTGGATGTAAATACCATCGATACGAATCAATCTGATCGAGATCAGCACTTGAAATCAGCTGACTTTTTTGATACTGCTAGCTTCCCAACAATCGCTTTTGCAGGTAAACTCGTCAATCAAGGAGGAGAATACCAACTCCTAGGGGATCTCACCCTAAAAGGAATTACCCAGCAGGTGACCTTAGATGTGACTTACGGAGGAACAGTAGCAGATCCTTACGGACAAACCAAAGCGGGATTTGAGATTGAAGGAAAACTAAATCGCAAAGACTTTGGATTGACCTGGTCTGCCATTACTGAGGCAGGATCTGTGGTAGTTAGTGACCAAGTTCGCTTGCAGCTAAGCGTTCAACTTGTCAAACAATAAGTCGAGACCGTAATTACATCAACTCCAAAAGGAGCCTCTTTTGGAGGCTCCTTTCTTTATCCCTTTTTCCATGCAAACATTAGTCTTAGGAATTCACCACATCACTGCCATCTCTGGGGACCCACAGCAAAACATAAATTTTTATGCGGGCATATTGGGTCTTCGTTTGGTAAAGAAGACCATCAATTTCGATGCACCTGATGTGTACCACTTCTATTTCGGCGATGCCCTCGGACGCCCCGGAACAGTTTTCACCACTTTCCCATTTGCAGGAGCACGCAGGGGAAAAAAAGGTGTGGGTGAATTGACCTACACGGCCTTCTCCATCGGGATTACTAGCTTGGGTTTTTGGGAAGAGCGACTCAAAAGATTTGGAATTCCCGTTTCAGATCGCTTGACTCGCTTTGGGGAATCAATCCTCCGATTTGAAGACCAGGATGGCATGGGTATCGAATTGGTCGCCAATGCAGCCGATCAAAGAGAAGGATGGACTTATGGAGGAGTTCCACTCGAACATTCCATCAAGGGATTTTACGGTGCCACCCTTGCACTTCGAAACAAGGAACTTACGGAGCGATTGCTCGTGGATAGTATGAATTATAGATTCCATAGCCAAGAAGGCAATCGCTACCGCTATGGATTGGATGGAAAACCAGGAGAGTGGGTGGACATTCTTGTCGATCCCAATGGGCAGCGAGGCGTTCAAAGCGCAGGAACTGTGCATCACTTGGCTTTTCGAACCCCAACGACCACCTCACAACTAGAAATGCAGCAACTTCTAATCAAGCAAGGCTATGGCGTGACGGAAGTTCGAGATCGAAATTATTTTTTGTCCATTTATTTTAGAGAGCCAGGTGGCGTTTTATTTGAGATTGCTACCGATGTGCCTGGATTCGCCATTGACGAGGATGAAGCGCATCTGGGAGAACTCTTAAAGTTGCCCGATTGGGCAGAGAAGAGCCGATCGCAGATTGAAGCTGCCTTAATACCTGTGACCTTTCAACCTGAAAACTATGTCTAATTGGATCCAAACAGGCCTTCCTCTTTCGGAATCGAAGAAGGCAATCATTCTCCTACATGGGAGAGGGGCAACGGCAGAAAGTATCGTGTCACTAGCCGACTACCTGAAGGTGGCTGACTTTTCCATTTTTGCGCCTCAGGCCGCTCAGCGAACCTGGTATCCCTATGGATTTATGGCGAGCGATGAAGGCAACCTTTCCGCTTTGAATTCGTCTTTACAACAAGTTTCCCTTCTATTTCAATTTTTGATTGAGAATGGAAAAGCCCCAGAGCAGATTTATGTGTTGGGCTTTTCGCAGGGAGCCTGCCTTTCTTTGGAATTTGCAGCACGAAATGGGCAGAAACTAGGAGGCATTGTCGCCTTTACAGGTGGCTTGATTGGAGAAAAATTAGAAGAAAAAAAATATAGCGGAGATTTTCAGGGAACACCTATTCTTCTCAGCAGTAGTGCACATGACATGCATGTGCCTGCCCAACGAATTAATGATTCTGCCCAGCTTCTTCAGAAAATGGGTGCGGAGGTAAGTCTTAAATTTTTTGAAGACGAGCTCCACACCATTCGGCCTGAAGAATTGACTTGGGTCAATCAAACGCTTTTTTTGTAAGGTTTCTTGGTTCAAAAAATCCCTGGCACTAGCTGGGGTTTTTTTTGTTTGGCACCATGCTAATCCTCTAGTAAGAATAGCTTATCTGTGAACCCAGTTCTGGATCGAGCTCGATCTGTGCGTAGACTCCGACTTCTTGCTGTAGTTCTTCTACGTGGCTGATGATTCCGACTACTCTGTTTTCATGCCGCAAGGCTTTGAGTGTTTCAAAGACCACCCGAAGCGAATTTTTGTCGAGCGCTCCGAATCCTTCGTCCAAAAAGAAGAAACTTTGATCCGCTTGATTCAGGGCTTTTACTTTTTCTGCCAACGCCAAGGCAAGGCAAAGAGAGGCTTGGAAAGTCTGCCCACCGGATAGTGTTTTGAGTAATCGTTTTTTGCCTCCATTCAGGTAATCCATCACCCAAAAGGTATTGCTGTCATCAATCTCCAAACTCAAGCTATTTTTAGTAAGCATTCGAAACCGCTTGTTGGCGGTATTGCAAAGCTCACGCAAGTAAATGGAGCTTACATAGCGGACAAATCCCTTGCCTGAAAAAAGTCTCTCCAACTCCCGCAAATTGGTTTCTCGAGCTTCAATTCGTTCAAACTCTCCCAAAAGGCTTTGCTTATCTTTCAGTTTCTGTGAAATAGAAAGGAGCTCCTGATTGAGTAAGGTAACCTGCGATTGGAGATTTTTTTCTTTTTCCTTTGCTGAAGTAACTTCTTCTTGTAAAGTTTGAAATCTATCTTCTGAATATTCTTCAATCCCTTCCTCGGCTTTGAGGACTTTAATTCGTGCCTTCGTGGTAGCAACCTGCTGCTCAAATGCACGAATTTCCGCATCCATTTTTTCCGCATCCAAGTCCAGCTGGAAAAGCTGAATAAGCGCGTCTTTTTCTACAAATCCCTGCTTCGCCATCATTTGGGCGAATTCTACCTGGCTGCCTGCAAATCGATCTTGGGTAGTAGTGAGCAGGATCTCAAAATTCTGGAGATCGGCTAGATTTCTCGATTGAGCAATCTGCCTTTCCTGCAAATGTTTTTGAACACCTACTAGGGATTCCGCTGCTTTTTCAATGCTTTTTTCAACGAGGGCAATTTCATTGGCTATAGCTTCTGCTTCCTTACTTACATACGGTTCACAAAACTCCGGATCCTTAATCTCCTGCTGTTTACCAGCTATTCTGGAAAGTAAGTCTTGGTTTTGCAGCTGAGCCTGTTGCAAGGTTTGTGCAGCGGCATCCTTTGCGTTTCGTAGGCCAGCGCTTTTTTTGCGCAACTCATTGAGCTGATTTTGAAGTTGTTGGGTAGTTTGAAAAACTTCAGCCAACTCGGAAATTTTGTGCTCTAGCTCCTCCTTAGTTCTTACACCACTGGCTTTTAATTTTCCCCAGAGGACTAATTCTTGCTTTTCAAGCCCCAGTTTTTCCTGCTCTTTTAGGTTCTGGTTTTTTTGAAGGTTGCTGTACTGTATTTCTTCAATACTTTTCTTTTGAATCAGCTCACGAATATTCTCCAATTCAAGATTGCCTTGCTTCAAATCCACTTCTGCTTGTTGAAGTGCCGCTGCGGAGGCACTTGCTTGCAAAGGGTTTGGGTGTTCACTGGCTCCACAGAGCGGGCAAGGCAATCCGTTTTCCAATAGGTGGGTATGCGAGGACAAGCCTTGAGTTCTGAGTAGGTTTTCACGGGCGATCTCTAACTGACTTACCTCCGTTTTTTGAAGTGCCAACCATTCTTCCAAGCTTTGATTTGCTTTTTCGGGTACTAAACTGGTGAATGCTACCAATCGATTCTTGCTAGAAGCTAGTAGCGCCGCTCCTTCTTGAAGGGCAAGTTCCAACTCCAGTTTTCGTTGCATCAATTCCCCAAGCTGATTGCTTCCAGTTTTTAATTCGGCAAGTACCGAAGGGTCCGAATTTGGGAGTCCAATTTGCTTCCCTTCAAGCAAATCAATCTCTTTTTCTAGGGATTGGATTTCTTTGTTTTGAAGTTCAATTGAAGGCAGCAAGGCATTCAAGTTGTTCTGAACTTGACCTTGCTTGCTGGTCAATTCTTGGATTTCAAGCACTTTTTTAAGGTCTCGAATCTTTCCCTCGCGTTGCGGCCTAAGCGCATTGATTTCTCGAAATTTAACTTCGTCAGTCAATAGCCCTTTGATTTCCTCGGCAAAGGATTCTTTGAAGCGATTGCACTCGATGAGGCTAACCTGGTATTTTTCTAGATCCTTTTCTAGATCTAGGATCCGATCCCAAATGGGTCTGAGGTAGGTTTTGGCATTTTGGAAATCCCGATAAAGCTGCCGCTTCCCCTCCATTTCGGGTTGCTTTGCAGAAAGTATTGCCTGAGCCTGAACTAGGTTTTGAAGTTCGAGGAAGGATTTACGAGTTCCTTCCATCTTGCGAACTTCCTCAGTCATGGCCTGTAAGGTTTGAGTTGCCTGCAGTATTTCTTGGCTTAATCCAGCATACTCCTCTTGTTTGGCAAGCAAAATTTCAGAAGAAATCCCATCCATGCTATTGATGAGGGCCTCTATCCGTATTTTTTCCTCACGAGCTTGTTTCAACAAGCTTCCTGTTTGGGGAGAAAGGTCGAACCGATCTAAGCCAAACAAATCTTGCATCATTTGTGCACGCTCTGTAGGCTTTTGGTCTATAAAATCCCGAAACTTTCCTTGGGGGATGATGATGGTTTGTTTGAAGTTTTCGCGGCTCATGCCAATCAACTCCTCTGCTTTACTTGCGGTAGCCTCCCATTCTTGACCTACCTGTTCATAAAAACCATGGCTTGCGGTTTCTATTTTTTCAGGGTCTTTCTTGTTTCGTTTGACGCTGTACCGAGCAAGGTAGGTGCTTCCATTATTTTGTCCAGACTTAAAAACAAATTTTAGATCTACCTGATGGTGCTGCAAATTAATCATACTGGACCGCTCACCCGAGTTGGACACCCGCTCTGGGGTTCCGTAAAGGGCGATCAGAATTCCCTCCAAAATGGCAGACTTACCGCTTCCAACGGAGCCAAAAATCCCAAATAGACCTGCCGCAGTCAAGGTCTCAAATTCGATGACCTGCCGTTCTCTGTAGGAATACAATCCTTCTATTTCAAGCCGAATAGGAATCATGAGGCGGTGGTTTTGCTCAATACTTCTTTAAATAACTCCACCAGTTGCGCATTGGGTTCTTGCCCTTTTTCGCTGGTGTAAAAAAGACGAAATAAGCTTTCCATATCTCTACTCAGGTCTTCAGCCCGTAGTTCATCTTGGGCCTGTCCAGAAGTTTGCCGCAGTTGTGGGATCAGGTTGACGATCCCATCGTGTGCTTTCAAAATGGCTTTTCGCGTGTTGGCATCAATGGACTCATCCGTGAGGTAGGTGATTTCAACGAAGCAGGAGGGATGCCCTTCGAGCCAAGCCAAGGTGTCTGGTAGGTTGTCAAAACTTACTTTGTACAAGGGTCTACCTTGTTTTAATGGGATGGGCCGGTACTGCACGGGCTCGTTTGGTTTGGCCTGTATCAGCACCACATTTTTTTCTTGATCTGCTTCTGAGAAGGAGTAGGCTAGCGGGGAGCTGGAGTATACTACTGGGCCAGGAAACTCGCTTACCGTCTGGTAGCGGTGCAGGTGCCCCAAGGCAGCATACTGAATTTGACTAGGAAGTTGTTGGGTAAATAAGGATTGCGTGCCTCCAACATGCAGGATGGGCCGCTCTGATTCGGGCTCTGCATCTGAAGGGGTCGTACTCCCTTCCTCCACAAAAAAGAAGTGGCCCATAAATAGGTTGACGCCTTTTTCATCGCAATAGCGGTCCGCAAGTTGTTGCCAATTCTGCCCAAGCAATTCACGCAAAGCCTCTTCCCGATTCTCTTCCCCAAGATAGGTCCGGAGGCTCACTTCATTCGCATAAGGGGCGAGGAGGATGCGGATTGGAAAATCAAATTTGGGGAGGCGGAGTTCCACGAATCCTGAATCCGATTGGCTGATTTCCATCCCACCATCCAAAGTGCCGCAGGAGATGATGCTGTCGTAACGGCTGTAAAAAAGAATGCCCAATTCCCTCGCCAAGGGGTCCGGTGCCTCCACAAACTGGCTGCTATCGTGATTGCCTGAAATGGCCACTACCGGTCGCGTCCCATTTTTGGAAAGCCTGCGAAGCGTTTTGTACAGGAGTTCTACGGCCTCATGGCTGGGGTTGAAGGTGTCAAAAATATCGCCAGCTAGCAGCACAAGGTCTACTTCCTCTTGGTCTGCAATCTGACAAATTTCCTCCAAAACCAATTTCTGTTCGGCAATGCGGGAGTACTCTTGGAGTCGTTTGCCTAGGTGCCAGTCCGCAGTATGTAAAATTTTAAGCATGAATTACAGGGTGCGCCTTGATGAAGGCTTCGGTTGATCAATTGGAAGAATTAAAAAAAAAATTGAATCAATGCTGATCTTAATCACAATTTATTCCTAAGATAGGAGAACGAGTTGAATTGCACCAACTGCCAAAAACAGCTTTGACAGAAATTGGCACCTTTCTTGATTAAAATAGGTGAATCGAAAATTTTCATCATGATTTTCAGATACTTACTTGTATTTTTTTTCTTCATTCTTTGTTTTCAAGCAAAAGCGCAAACAGATTCCCTGTTTATCCAAAAAGGAATAGCGAGTTACTATGGAGGAAAATTTCATGGCCGAAAAACTGCAAGCGGGGAGATTTACCACAAGGACAGCCTAACTGCTGCGCATAAAATTTTGCCATTTGGTACTGTACTGAAGGTGACAAATCTAAAAAGGAACACTTCTGTAATCGTCCGTGTCACGGATCGATTGCCCATGAGCTCAAAGCGGCAAATCGATCTTTCTGTAGCTGCAGCAAGGCAATTGGAGATGCTCAGAGATGGGGTAGGCAATGTGAAAATTGAAGCGATTGACCTACTTGAACTCGACAAATTAATTGAGTATTTCGAAGGAAAGCCACATCCCAACCTGAGGCTTAGGCCCTATTACAGGGGGATTATTGTGCCTTTTACTAAAGATTCCTTTAACTTAATTTTTTAGGAAAAGCTTACACGGCATCAGGCTCTGGGTGCTTCCAAGGCCCTCGGTACGGACGTCGTAGTTTAGCCGTAGCCTCGGGATCATTCAGGACCGTCCTTGTTTTTGTATCATATTTTAGAGGACGTCCTCCAAGTTCCATGGAAATATTAGCCAAAATGCAGGCAGCGGTGGAAATATGCCCGTCTTCTGCATCTGCGACTGGCAATAGGTCCTTGTCGATGGCCTCTAGCCAGTTTTTCATGTGGAGACGAGTGGCAGGTGCCGCATTCAGTTCAATGCGATCTTCGGTGACATCTTCTGGATACTCCTCCTTTTCAAAGACACAGTCGAAGTGTATTTTCTCAGCTTTTGCATCGTAGGGAAAATAATCCGCTTGCATGGTACTTCCTGCAAGCATCCCTTTTTCCCCATAGATTTTGAAAGCCCATGGATAGGCTGGATCGGGCGCATTTCCCCAGGTGCGGTGCTGCCACACTACATTCAGCTCTGGAAACTCAAAGATGGCAGTTTGGGTATCTGCAATGTTGGATTTGCCCTCTTTCTGCACATAAATCCCACCTGTGGCAGTGACTTGAGTAGGCCAGCCGAGCTTGAGCATCCAGCGCACCGTATCCAACATGTGGACGCACATATCGCCAGGAATCCCATTGCCATATTCCATAAAGGTTCTCCACCAGCGCGTGTGCGGAAGTCCATCGTAGGGGCGCAGTGGCGCAGGTCCAGTCCACATGTCGTAATTCAAAAAGTCAGGAACTGGCTCCACCGCTGGGCTACCATTGGCACGCATGTGGTAATAGCAGCATACTTCCGCATGACTAATTTTACCCAGTAGTCCAGTATCAATAATTTGCTTTTTCGCTGAAATTAAATGCGGCGTACTTTTGCGTTGGGTGCCAATCTGGCACACGCGCTTGTACTTTCGTGTTGCCGCGACTATGGCCTCTCCTTCGATGATGTCCACGGAAATTGGCTTTTGCAGGTACACATGCGCTCCTGACTTCATGGCTTCAATCGCCTGTAGCGCATGCCAGTGGTCTGGGGAACCAATTACCACCAAATCACAAGCATGAGCTTTGAGTAATTCACGGTAATCTTCAAATAGCTGCGGTACTTTTTTGGATTTTTGACGCTTGGAAACGAGTTCACCCGCTTCAGTCAACATTTTTTTATCTACGTCGCAAAGGGCTACGACCTCCACATCGGCAACTTGAATCAATCGAAATAGATCGGATTTGCCATACCAACCGGCGCCAATCAAGGCTACCTTCAAGGGTCCGGTCTTGGTGTTGAAATCCATTCCCAATAAGCCAAAGCTTGCTAGGGTCATGAGCGCGCTGGAGCCCTTCAAAAAGTCTCTCCGATTCAATTCGTTCATTTGTTTGCCAATTTAATAGTGGAGTTTGAATATACAAAAACCAGCTACTTATGCAAATTGGTTTTGGAAGAATGGTTAAGCTACCCCCAGAAACAAATCGGCTAGTTTCCTGGCTGATATACACGCTTCGCATTCTGAAGCACTGTTTTCTTATCCAAAGTCATGGGCTTCAGCTTCCGCGCTACAAATCGCTCCATTTGGTCGTCATAGTGCGGAGAATCGGGGCGATTGCTCGCTCCATACACGTTGATGCTTTCCAATACCGGAAGTCCTTTTCCAAAGCGGGCCATCAAGATGTAGGATTCTCCTTGAGCGGCCTTTCGCATTCCTTTTTCCCAAGCCGTAGAGCGGATGGTGGTGAGTACATCGTCAATGCCCCAAAGAGGAATTACTTTATCCCCACGAACGAGCTTTTGGTACTCACCGAGCTGTACGAGCTCCTTTCCAAAATGAGTTTGAAAGTGTGTCTTGGCAGCTTGAAGACTTTTCACAGCTTCCTCCTCGGTAAGTACCGTATCAATGGACCTGCCTGTTTTGGTAAACTCATCCCACCAATAGTAATACACAAAGGCAAATAGTGCCGCTCCTTGGCTGTCGATATTCGCTTCCTTATTCCAGGTTGCAAGTGTCGTGATTTGGGCTGCTAGCGCTGGGTATTTTTTGGAATCCAAGTTAAACAAGGCCTGCAAATTGGTTCGGAAGGCCAGGTCCTTTGGCAGGGTTTGGTCGAATTTGATTTGATTGAACTGTTCCCAATTAATTTCCCCTTCGGCTGGCATCAGCTCTCGAAAGCGCTTCGATCGGTTGTTATCTCGAAGGTCAAAGCCCATTTCTTTTGGAAAAGCTGCTGCATTCAAGGTATCTGCCAACGCCCCTGCTTTGTAAGGAGAATGGTTGGTATTGTAGAGGTAGCCAATGGCTGGGTTGAGCTGCTGCGGAAGTTCTCCAAAGGAATGATACTCCTTCCAAAGGACTGCGGAGCTATTCCCAGCGACTGTTTCTTCGTGGTCTATTCCAGGTGTGCGCTTGGGCAATAGTGCATTGCTCACGTAATAAATCGTATCGTAGCGATCGGCATAGACGGTGTTGAAGTTGGGCAGCTGCAGGCTTTCCATGGCTGTTTTCCATTCGGTGAAGTTTTTGGCTTTGTTCATCCTCCACCACTGTTCCGGTGCACCAATCCGGTCTAAGGCGCCCAATCGGAATGCGTAAGTTCCCTTTTCAGTAACTAGCGTTGGGCCGTAGATGGATTTCCAGACCTTTTTTGGGATTGGAAGCGTGATCCAATCCCAGAGTTTCACTTTCAGCCAAACTATTTTTTCTTCCAGCTGATGCCACTCTCCATCTACGCGGTAGCGCATGGGGTCATCGGCATCCACTTCCAATTCAAATAGATCCAATAAGTCGGGGGAGTTGACCGTGTGGGCCCAGCCCAGGTGCTCGTTGACTCCATGGAAGATCATGGCGCCACCCGGGAATAGCCCTCCTAGCGCATTCCAACCTTCCTCCGATTGAATGTGCGCTTCGTACCAGGCTACGGGTCCTTCTAAGGGTTGGTGGGAGTTGATGGCCAAAAATGCCTCTCCCGAATCCGTTCGTGAGGGGTGAATGGCGATGGCATTGGAGCCTTTGGGAAGGGAATCTTCTGCGATTTTGGGAACGGTGCCGTTAAAGATCGCTTGCACCGCCCTGTCTGCTCCTGCCATTTGCGCTAGCGAAAGAATGTAGGCGGAACTTATTTCTTGAGCCGTGATCGGAAAAGCCGGCGCGTATAGGAGTTCCTCCGGGTGATGGAAAGCATAGTCGTTCAAGCCTGCGGCATAGCCTTCCAATACTTTTTTGAATTCAGGGGAAAAGCTCTCTTCGTACTTTGTTTTGGCGATTTCTTTGGTGTTTAAAAGGTGTACGAAAAAATCAATAGCAGCACCTTCTTCTCCAAATACTCTGCCTGCCAGACCTTTGCCTGCCAGTACTGTTTTCTGGATGGTTTCAAAGTCATCTTCTGCATGTGCCCAGGCCAATCCATAGGCTGCATCAGCATCTGATTTGCCAAAAATATGGGGAACCCCAAATTCATCGCGAGCGATTTGGATGTTTTTGGTATTCCAGCCGGTAGGTTGGTGGACGCGTTGACAAGAGATCAGGAGGATCCCGATCCCAAAAAGGAGGGCTGTGTTTTTCATGGGGGGTGGCAATCTCTTGGAAAGGTACTACTTCGGGCGAAAATTTCGAAGGGAATTGTTTGGTTGCGCTGTGCCTGTTTGGAGCCGTTCTTAATCTGAATTGACGAATAGGCATTGACCTAAAACAGATAAAACCGAACTAAGTCGGTTTTATAAGTACTTGGAGGCAAGAAACTGCGACCTATCTGAATTCATAGGCTACGCCGGTCACTTGAGTAAGTAGTGATGCTGGCGCATCGAGTGCTACTGCCGACTGTGGAGGGGTAGGGGTTACAGGTGAGTTTTCTGCCAAATACCCTTTTACTGCCTGATGCAAGGTAAATGGTGTGTTTTCAGTTTCCTGCACTCCTCTGAATCTACAGAGCATGTCGTCCGGATCTCCATCACGTTCGCAGGCACAGATTTTATATACTTTGTTAAAGTCCAGGGCTTGGCCATGCACTTTAGCGGTTTGAACCCGATTCCCTTCCTGTCCAAAGGCATTGAAGGTGATTTCCATTCCCTTAAACTTGATCACCCATCCGCCAAAACGCTTGGAGGCATCTGCCGCAAAGACGTTATTGAGTTCCTTTTCTAGCCATTCTTTGATTTGTTTGCCATTCACCTTCCCCGTTCGGATGGTACTGTCCACAGGGAGCATGTCAAAAATAAATCCATTGGTGATTGGGATATTCCCAGTGTGGTCCGGAGTAGCACGTGGAGGGCAAAAGCGGAATCCATTGGAAAGGAAAATGTCGATGTCTTGAACCTGCCAACTTATCGCATCTAGAATCAGGGTATCAATCGTGTTTTCAATGACAAAATAGCGGTACAAGGGGAGGGTAGAATAGCCGACCACTTGTTCAATATCTTTCAGGTAGGGCCCTTCGTACTTTTGAATCAACGCATTCATTTCCTTCGATGCCTTGTATTTGGCGGCATCCACTTCCAATAGTTCGTAGCGATCACCTACAACCTTTCCATTTTCAATGGTTAATTCCAAATTGCCCACAAAAGAACCAAATGCGCCCGGCTCTACTACTTTTGCGTACTTCGCTTGGATGGGTTTTCGTACCCGCTCGTGCGTGTCTCCACCCAAAATGTAATTGACCCCCTCACAAGCGGGAAGGTTGGCCAGGTGAATTTGCTGAGAGAGTCCCAGGTGCGCAACAATAGCAATAAACGCGCATTTTTCTTGGTTACGTAAGACATCCACGTAATGCGCCAAGTTGTCTTCTGGCTTGGTATAGATGATCCCCTTGCTGTAGTTGGGAGATTGGCGTACAGGCACTAAATGGTCTGTATACCCCAAAAAGCCGATTTTAACACCATTGACAGTCCAGATGGAGTAGGGTGGAAAGATGAGTTCTCCCTTTTTACCCTCACCCAAGTCATGGTACATATTGGCACATACCTTGGGTGCAGTCAAGGATCCCAGCAGGTGCTGCATGGACTTTTTGTAGTAGATCACTTCCCAGTTGCCGGGAAGGTAAAGGTCATAATCCAAGGCATTCAATATAGGCACCATGGCCTCCCCGGTGGTTTTCACCGAAAGTTCGGAGCCCTGAAACATGTCTCCTGTATCTATCAAATAGCTGTGCGCCATTTTTTTGCGCTGGGTATCCAAAAAAGTTTTCAAGTGTGCGTATCCGCCAGTCTTGCGATAGACCGCCTGGCCATTTTCCCAAAATAGCTCATCATGTGGATGAATTTGGCAATGGACATCGGTCGTTTGCAGGATATTTAGCGTAAAGGAGGTTTCGCTTCCTTTTTTAGCAGTGGGCACAGGGCTAGCCGTGGCGAGTGCAGAGAGTCCAGTGCTGGCTCCGATAGCGCCAAGCTGTGCAATAAATTTTCTTCGTGATGATCTCATTGTATTTTGGGTATTTTCAGTTGCTCATATTTCTAGCAATACTTAGCGAAATCTATTGAAATATAGACAGGGTAGCTGCCATAACTTGGTGACTACTATCACATCTAGATTAAATACCAAAAGAAGTGCGGTCTGGTCCATAAAAAAGAATGTCCATTAATCACAAAAAATACGGTTGCTGGAAAAACATTTCTATTTTCATGTCCTTAAATAGAGACTACTTATGAAAAAATTACTTTTACTTATTCTCCTCTTTCCTGTATTAAGCGCTCTAGCTCAAGAAAAAGAGGTACTTACTAAGCTGGATTCCAAGGCTGATTTCTATGGTGACCTTGCGCGTCAGATTTGGAGCAACCCAGAGCTGGGTTATTTGGAAACAAAAAGTTCCCAATTGCTTCAAAAAACACTCAGTGATGCGGGATTCAAAGTTTCTGCAGGTGTAGCGGGTATTCCTACTGCATTTGTAGCGGAATACGGTTCAGGAAAGCCGGTGATTGGCATCATGGCCGAATTTGATGCCCTACCTGGCGTTTCTCAAGAGGCAATTTCTGCACGTAAGCCGGTTGTAGTAGGTGGCGCAGGACATGCTTGCGGACACCACCTTTTTGGTGCTGCTTCGGTAGCAGCAGGGATCTCGGTGATGGATTGGATGAAAGCCAATAAAATCAAAGGCACCGTTCGCGTGTATGGCACCCCAGCTGAAGAAGGAGGAGGAGGCAAGGTATACATGGCCCGAGCAGGCTTGATCCAGGATGTGGACGCCATGTTACACTGGCACCCAAGTTCCCAAAATGCAGCAGGTGCTACTTCATCTCTAGCAAATATTTCAACCAAATTCCGATTTTATGGAGAGGCTTCCCATGCGGCAGCGGCTCCCGAGCGAGGCAAGTCTGCCTTGGACGCGGTAGAGGCGATGAACTTTATGGTGAACCTGATGCGCGAGCACGTGCCGATGCAAACCCGCATGCACTACGTGATTACTCGTGGTGGAGAAGCGCCAAACGTGGTGCCCGCTTTTGCGGAATCCTATCACTACGTGCGTCACCCCGATGCTTTGGTAGTTCAACAGATTTTTGACCGCATGGTCAAAGCAGCTGAAGGTGCCGCGCTAGGTACCCAGACGCGCATGGAGTATGAGGTGATCAATGGGGTTTACAACTTGTTGCCCAACGAGACTTTGGCGCGTATCATGCACAAGAATCTTGAGAAAATCGGAGGGGTAACTTATTCCCCCGAGGAGAAGAAATTTGCAGAAGAAATTATCAAAACCTATCCAGAAGGCGTAAAAGCTAGTCCGGAAGATGCTACCAAAATTGCTCCTTTTGTGGTAAGCGAGGAAGGTGGAGGTGGATCCACCGACGTAGGAGACATCAGTTGGCTGGTGCCAACAGTAGGCTTGGGTACTGCTACCTGGGTACCAGGCACCTCTGCACACACTTGGCAGGCAGTAGCTGCTGGCGGCATGAGTATTGGCCAAAAGGGCATGATGGTCGCTGCCAAAACCTTGACTTTGACGGCTATGGATATTTTCACCAACCCATCCGTAACCGGACAAGCCTTACAGGAGCTCAATACGCGCAGAGGAGAAGGATTTTCATACAAAGCCCTAGTGGGTGATAGAACCGCTCCTCTGGATTACAGAAAGTAAGCTAGTTCTTGAGAACAAAAGGCTGGATTTCCGTTGATGGAATTCCAGCCTTTTTTTTATGCCTTATTTTTCAAAAGGAGTATATTGGAATTGCATTTTTCTTGCAAACTGTATTTATGCAAAGACGAACTTCTCTTAAACTTCTAGGCGCAGCTGGTGCAGGTATTGCAGGGCTGGTCCTGGCGGACTGGAAATGGCAAATTCTGGATCGCCTGACGCATGTTGGTTTTTTTACCTATGACCAAGAGCAGCTCTTAGCTTCCTTGGCGGACACGATCATTCCAGCCGGAGTTTCGGGTACTGCGGGCACTGCGCCAATTGGTGCATTGAGCACAGGTACAGGCCAATTTTTAATCAAATTCTTTGAAAAGTGCCTCGAAAAAGAGGAACAAGAAATTTTGGTTCAAGAGCTGAAGGCCTTGCAGAAACTTAATTTTTCTTCCTTGGATAGAGCCGAAAGAGAAAAAATACTGCTTGACTATTCCAAGGCAGAAGGAGAAAAGCAGAAGAAATTTTACGAATTGATCCGATCCAATACCATTTTTGGATTCACGACTGTCCGAGAAGTGATGGTCGATCATTTGGGCTACCAAGTAGCTCCAGGATTTTACAGCGGCTGTGTGGAGGTGCCTGCCGAAAAGGCGTAAATCAACGATGTTACAAGATTCAAAAGCAAAACGAACCTATGATGCGATTGTCATCGGCTCTGGCGCTTCCGGAGGATGGGCAGCCAAAGAGCTGACCGAAAAAGGCTTGAAAACCCTGGTGTTGGAGCGAGGACGCATGGTCCGCCACATCGAAGATTATCCCACCGCCTCCAAGGCGCCCTGGGAATTTGAATTTCGTGGAGCCGTGCCCATCGAAAAGCGATCTGGTCTCGGTGCTGCCAATTGGAAGCGGGAGGAAACCATGCATTGGGCCCTAGCCGAGGATGAGCAGCCCTACATCGAGGAGAAGCCTTTTCGCTGGTTTAGAGGTTACCACGTCGGGGGCAAGTCCCTGCTCTGGGCACGAGGCACGCAGCGCTGGTCTGACTATGATTTTGAAGGTCCCGCTCGCGATGGCTATGCAGTGGATTGGCCGATTCGTTATAAAGACATGGAACCCTGGTACACCTATGTGGAGACCTTTGTAGGTTTTGCTGGCAGTAGAGACGGTTTGGACGTGCTTCCCGATCAGGTGGTGCAGCCTGGTTTTGAACTGAGTTGCGTCGAGCACTACTACAAGGAGAAGCTAAAGGAAATGTATGGTTCTGAGCGGCACCTCGTTCAGGGTCGTTGTGCCCACCTCACCGACCCCCAGCAGATCCACCTGGATCAGGGGAGGTCGAAGTGCATGAACCAGAACATGTGCAATCGCGGTTGCATTTATGGGGGCTATTTTTCTGCGAATGCCTCTACTTTGCCTTGGGCGGAAAAGACAGGCAACCTCACCCTTCGGCCTGATTCGGTAGTAGAATCGATTCTATACGACGAGCAAAAAGGCAAGGCCATTGGCGTCCGTGTGATTGACCGACTCACGCAAGAGAGCATCGAGTTTTATGCGAAAATCATTTTCGTGAATGCATCGACAATCAATTCCAATTCGATTTTACTCAATTCCACTTCGGCTCGTTTTCCCAACGGTTTGGGGAATGACAACGGTCTGATGGGAAAATTCATGACCTGCCATAACTATCGAGGCAAGGGCTATGCCACCTTTGAGGGCTTTCTTGATCAGGCCAACAAAGGGAGGAACCCAGGGCATGCCTACGTTCCTCGCTTCCGCAATGTGTACCGCCAAGAGACGGACTTTCTTCGGGGCTATGCCATCGGAATGTCGGCCAACCGGCAGCTGGATGGAAATGGAGAACTGATTGGTGATGCCCTTCGGGACAAGCTGCTCAATCCGAGTTACGGGCTTTGGGGAATGGCAGCCTGGATGCAAGGGGAGATGGTGCCAGAAGAATCCAACCACCTGCGGCTGAGCAAAGACGAAAAAGACAAGTATGGGATTCCCAAACTTATCCTTTCGGTAGAGTGGAAAGAGAATGACGACAAGATGACGCGTGATTTTCTGGAGCAGCAAACTGAAATGTACGAACGCATGGGATTCAAAAATATCAAAGTGGAAGACACGGGAGCACCTCCAGGTTCAGATATTCACGAAATGGGAGGTATACGCATGGGTAGAGATCCCAAAACTTCCCTGCTCAACGAGTTTAACCAGCTCCATGCCTGCAAGAACGTGTTTGTTTCCGATGGCGCTTGCATGACCAGTGGCAGTACCCAAAATCCTACCTTAACCTTTATGACCCTGACAGCTCGAGCGGCAAATCATGCCGTGGCCGAGTTGACCAAGGGCAACCTTTAACCATTTCCCAAGGGGGCAAGTTGATTTTAATCCAAATCAGTAATCCTCTGGGGGAGCAAAACCCAAAATACCATGAAAAATATCCTTGCTATCTTCATCCTTGCCTTGACTTGGATGCTTTCGCCCACAGCGACCATCGCCCAGAAAAAGGGAGATCCACTCTTCCAAGCTCCGCTAGGAATTGCTGCCTACACCTTTCGTGACCAATGGAAAAATGGGGTTCCCGAAACCTTGGACATCATCCAAAAGATGGGATTTAAAACCTATGAAGGAGGGGCTCCGCAGGGTGTTGATCCTGTGGAATTCAAGAAAATGCTGAATGACCGGGGAATCAGTATTCCTTCCACGGGTACCGGTTTTGAGCAGTTGGAGAGCGACCCACAGGGGGTGGCTGACCGAGCCAAAGCATTGGGAGTTTCCTATGTGATGTGTGCCTGGATTCCTCATGCACGGGGACAGTTTTCCAAGGCAGATGCAGATCGTGCAATCAAAGCCTTCAATATAGGAGGAAAAGTACTGAAGGAAAATGGAATTACCTTCAAGTACCATGTGCATGGCTACGAATTCCAGCCGTATGGCGCAGGTACACTCTTTGATTATTTAGTAGAGAATACCGATCCGAAATATGTGTCTTTACAAATGGATGTGATGTGGACGCACTTTGGGGGAGGGGATCCGGCGGGATTGCTGAAGAAATACGGCAAGCGTTGGGTATCACTGCACCTCAAGGACTTTAGAAAAGGGGCTCCAAGAGACATGACCGGATTGACTGGGCCTGAAAATGATGTACCCTTGGGACAGGGGGAGCTTGACTTTGTGGCGATCTTGAAGGAAGCCAATAAAATTGGAATCAAGCACCTGTTTATCGAGGATGAGAGTGAGAAAGAGTTGGAGACATTGCCGGTAAGTATTGCCTATTTGAAAAAGTTGCGCTACTGAGGGTAGTAGGCCGGAGCATTCGTTTTTTCGAAGTGTAAAAAAGAAAGGGAGGGTCTGAAGCCTCCCTTTTCTAGTCAACTTAACCTAACTTAATCAACCTATCTTTCGAGATGAATAACTCAAGAAACGGAAGCATGTTTGGTAAGGTTGATTTTTTTGAATGAATTGATTTTATCTTACCTATAAATCAGCCTACTTCAGCCATTAGGCTATTTTTTTTTGAAATTTCTGAATTTTTAATTTTTTTATTCTTCAGTACGCGGCTAGCTGCTGAGGCCTTTTGATAGTGATTTTCACTAGTTCTTCCTGCCTAAATTCACGAGTTACCCTTCGATAGTTTAAATTTTAATTCATTCTTTTGATTTTAATTTTTATAATTAATTTTATAAAAAATTGTTTTATAAAATTTTATAATTACATTCATTTATTCTTTAACTTAATTTTTATGAAAAAACTATTTTTAAATCTAATTGCCAGTCGATTGGGGCATTTTTTAACCGCCCCAGTCTTTTGTTTCTATTTCAGTTTTCGGAATTATCCCTACAATCGCTCAATCCTTCAGTAAGCTATCTTTTCTAAGGGTTTGGGTAGACCACCTTCCTTTTCTACTAGTCAACTTATTTTTAATTTTTAATGCCAACCTAACATGAAAACCACTTTTAGAAATTTCCTTTTTTTCCTTGGATTGACATTTCCTTTTCAAGCTTCCCACCAAGATCCCACACCCTTGGCACCTATCGTTCAAGTTCATGAAGTGGATTTCGTCGGCACGAAGGTTCCATTTCTAAAATGAATGTAAATTTTCAGATCAGCCATGCTAGTAAATACAAAAATCAAAATTTTCTTGCTGAGCCTGCTCGCCTGTGAGGCCGTTGCGATTGGAATTTGGCTTGCCTTTGGCGAAAACTATGCAGTGCATCTAGCCGTGGTTGCCGTGGTCATCACACTTGTAGCCAGAGGGAAAAAAGAAGTGGTTCCTTAATAAATTGAGTCTTAAAGGGCCGATTTTGTAGCCTTTTGATTTTTAGTTTTTCAGAAAAAAATTAGTCTGAAGAAGCGCCAAGTAGACCTCCGGATACTTGGTATCATTAGCCTACCAACTTAAATCCGTAGCCTCGAATATTTAGGATTTGTACTTCAGGATCTTCTTGCAGCTTTTTGCGCAGCTTGGTGATGAAGACATCCATACTGCGGGCTGTAAAGAAATCATCTGCCCCCCAGATTTGGTTGAGGATCAGACTCCGTTCCGTGATTTCATTTTTCCGAGACAGGAGCAGTTCCAATAGCAAAGATTCCCGAGAGGTAAGCGTAATTTCTTTTGCGTCCAACTTTAGTAGCTGACGCTTGGGATGGAAGGTATAGTTGCCCAGGGGCAGCCAGTCGCTCGGCAGCGGCTGTCCTCCTTGCCGATCGAGGTGAGCTTTGATTCGTACGATCAGCTCCTCCATGCTAAAGGGCTTCCGGATGTAGTCCGTTGCACCCATGGAGAAACCTTTGACCACGTCTTCGGCCTGGCTTTTGGAGGTTAGAAATAGAATGGGGGTAAGAGCATCTGTTTTTCGGATTTCTGCGGCGAGGGTAAACCCATCTTTTTTTGGCATCATCACATCCAACACGAGCACATTGGGCTTGGCTTGGAGGTAGCATTCCCATGCAGCCTGCCCATCTCCGCAAAGAATCACCTCAAAGCCACGGCTCTCCAAACTTTCTTTGACGATGCTGCCTAGGGCGAGTTCATCTTCTGCTAGTATTACGCGTATGTTGCTCATGGCCAATCCGTGGTGAATCGAGTGGAGTTTTTGCTGGTCTGAAGGGAAACGCTCCCTCCATGTTTTTCCATTATTTTTTTGACGTAGTACAGACCGATGCCAAATCCTTTTACATCGTGGAGATTCCCTTTCGGTACTCGGTAAAATTGCTCAAAAATATGTTTTGCCTGTTCTGGATTCAAGTTGCCCCCATTGTCTTCTACTTGAATTTGCGTAGCTGTACTTTGTGCTAAGCGAAGGTGAATGCGATTCCCGCCATACTTGACGGCATTGTCCAGCAGGTTGGAAATCACCTGCTCAAAATGAAAGGGGTCAACTTCGATAGGCCTGCAAGAAGGAGGTAGGAGCAAGTTGAATTCCTTTTCTGGAGCTAGGGTTTGAAACTTTTGAACCAATTGGGTCAACACCGGTGCTGGATCAATTCCTTCTTTTTTCAAGACCAACTGATCGGAGTCTAGGGCTGCCGTTTCCAAGAGTTTCTCCACCATCTGATCCAGTTTTTGTAGTTGAACTTTGGAAATGTCCAGGTAGCGATCGGTCTTTTCGGGATCCTTGCTAGGGTTAAACTGCTGTATTCCTTCAATGGCGGTCAGGGTAGTGGCAATAGGGGTTTTGAATTCGTGGGTGATGTTGGCAATCAAGTCTTGCTTGATCTCGGCGATTTCCTTTTGGTTCTTGATGGTTTGGTAGAGGTAGTAAAACGCAAAAGCAAGGATACCTAAAAAGAGAAGCGAGGTAATCACCTCTATCAGCCCACGCTTCAGCAGGGTCAGGTGGCTTGGTGCATAGTAGAGGTCAAGGAGTTTGCCTGGGGGAAGGAAGGTAGAGCGGGAGCTCACTTTTTCAGGAAATGAGATTCGATTCAGGGTAGAGTCAAGACTGAGACTATCCGCCTGTTGATCCGTAAAGTGGAGGCGGTAGTCGAGTGCAATGCCACTGCGTTCAAATTCAATTTCTAATTGTTTGGTTAGTTTGGGCAGGTCGAGCGTATCCCGGATGATGGAAAAGATAATTTTGCTGGTAAAGCGTTCGATGGCATTCAAACTGTCTACGGCAGTCTTCCCTCTGAAAATCTGAATTTTATTGATCTGATCTACCTCGATGGTGTCGAGCGCTTTTCGATTTATCGATTTCGCTTCGAAGCTACTTAAAGAGCCATTGATGGACTTAATGGACAAGGAATCTATTTCTTTGGAAGCATAAGCAGCGCTTATTTCCATAACTTTTATACCCACGTCTAGCGAACTATCCGGACTGAACATTGCATATTCAGCCTGACGGCTGCTGGATGCAGGAGACTTACGGGTATTTTTGCCGGGTCGCTGCTTGCCTAGGCTATCGAAATTTAGGTTGAGTGTTTGTTTGAACAAGCGGCTGTCCACGGCCCTTTCCATAAAGCTGGAATCTGATGTCAAACTGTCTTTTCCCGTAAAATCCGTCAAGGCAAACACGTCCGACTTGGCCAATTCTGCATAGTAATTTTCAACCGCCCGATCGAAGCCTTGCTGAATGTCCTGATTCAGTTCCGATTGTAGAATATCCCACTGCGTCCCGATTCTCCAGGTTTGAATAGCTAGCGTCACCAGCAGGGTGACCCCGATAAGTAATCCAATACGCTTGAATTCTAACTTCTTCATGGGCTAAAAGTAGGGGGATAGATTTCATCCTGAAACTCGTGTTAACACACGTTAACACTGCTTAACTCGTATATTGGCTTCTCTTCACTTCTTTTGTAAGGTAAAAATAACACAGCCATGAAACGTACGATCGCATTTCTTTCACTACTTCTTTTCTTAGGGACAGGCATACAGGCCGCTTTTGCTCAAGGATTTACAGGAAGGGCCTATTACAAGTCTACTTCCAAAATCTCCATCTCCATGGATTCTACCAAGATGGCGCCGGAGCAAATGGCACAGATTCAAGCCTCTTTGAAAAAGCAGATGGAACAAAACTATGTGCTTTCCTTTAACCAAATTGAGTCTACTTGGAAGAAAGAAGAAAGTTTGGGAGGCGGACCCGCCACGGCATCTTCCGGTGGGGCAGTCTTTATGGTGGTCAGCGGTGGGGCAGGGTCAACCCTCTATAAAAACATTGCGGACCAAAATTACCTTGAAGACCATGACATGAATGGAAAGGCCTATTTGGTCAAAGACACGCTTGAACCTTTCGAATGGGAACTTTCTGAAGAAACCAAGAAAGTAGGGAATTACACCGCTCAAAAGGCAAGCTTTACCAAAATTGTAGATTCAAAGCGTTTTTCCACTGGAATGACTGAAATGGAAAATGTGAAAGACACCCTACAAGTGACCGTCTGGTTTACGCCTGAGATTCCCGTTTCCCATGGACCAGAAAACTATTTTGGCCTTCCGGGATTGATCTTAGAAGTTCAAAATCTGGGAAGAACACTTATCTGTGAAAAAATTGAATTGAATCCTTCTGCCGATCCGGTGGTCATCGAGCGACCTTCCAAAGGGAAAGAAATTACCCTAGCTGAGTACAAAAAAATGCAGGAAGAGGGAATGAAGCAAATGATGAATCGCTACCAAGGGAAGCCTGGAGATGGGAACAGAATGGAGATACGAATTGGAAACTAAAGCCATTCCCTTTCTTTCTTGTTCCCTTGCAAAAGGGTTTTAGCTACCTGCTTTCTAACGCTACCCGCTCCATGTTGACTGTAAAAAAAATAGGACTGCTCGCCTCCTTTGTCGTGCTGGCCCTCACTTCCTTTGCCCAAACCAAGCCACTGACGGGGTTTGTATTGGATAGCCTTAATCGGCCTATCGCCTATGCCAATGTGGTGGCCATCAACCAGAACACCCAGAAAATTGCAGGTTTTGGCATCTCCAACAACGAAGGCAAGTTTAAAGTAACCTTGCTTGAAGGCCCGGCCTACCTGTTGCGTGTTTCTTTTGTAGGCTACAGTCAGTTTGAAAAAGCGCTCAGCACCTGGGATTCCGATACCCCACAAGTGGTCATCCTCAAACAAAGCGACACGGAACTTGGGATGGTGGAAGTGGTCTCGGAGATGCCCGTGACTATGCGGGGCGATACGCTCACCTACAAGACCGATGCGTTTACGACGGGTACCGAGCGAAAGCTCGAGGATGTCTTGGAAAAACTCCCGGGCTTCCAGGTAGATGAGGAGGGTGGCGTGAAGGTGCAAGGAAAAAGCGTAGACAAGGTGCTGATTGACGGAAAGCCGTTTATGGATGGGAATACCAAATTGGCCACCAAAAACCTGCCCGCTAATGCGGTAGATCGGGTGCAGGTATTGAAAAACTTTAACGAAGTCGGACCCATGCGCGGCCTAGATACCAACGAGTCTTTGGCGCTCAATATTCAACTGAAAGAGGGCAAGAAAAACATGGTCTTTGGCGACTTGACCGGAGGAATAGGTCCTCAGAAACGGTATTTGGCGCATGCCAATACGTTTTATTATGCGCCCAAACTCAATGTCAACTTTATTGGCGGCACGAATAATGTCGGGGAGCAGCCCTTTACCTTATCGGATTATTTTCGATTTTCGGGAGGAATGGGAGGTCTTGCTTCTCGTGCTGGATCTCGCGTACAGGTCAATGGGGAGGATTTGGGGATTCCAATGGTCACCCGCTCCAATGCTAATTCGCTTGAGACCAACTTAGCGGCCTTCAACCTCAATTATTCCCCATCCTCCAAGTGGAGGCATACCGGCTTTGTCATCGGGTCTACCTCAAACAATGAATTGGGAAGCAGTTCCCTACGGACCTACTTAAATGCCGGACAAAACAACAAAGAAGAACTCTTGTCTTCCTCTGCGGTAGAAAATAAGTCGGGTTTGGCCAAGTATGCCATCACCTACACGCCGAAAGAAGAGACCTATATCAAGTACAGCATTTTTGGAAAAATTTCCGAGATTCAGAATGGCAACCTGCTCAATTCTAGTTTTGGAAACTTTACCCAAAACATCAACACGCTGTCTTCACGCAATCCCTATGCCTTACAGCAAAAGCTAGAGTGGTATTCTGCCCCTAGTGAAAAGCGAGTGTTTAGCATGGAAATGAACTGGGAGAAGAAGTTTTCAGATCCTTTCTTGGACCTTACCTCCTCGGTCAAGCCACTTGTAGGGTTGTATGCGATTCCAAATGCAGAAAGCTACCGTCTCCTTCAAAACCAGGAACTGCATACGGAAACTTTAGAAGGAGTATTCAATTATTATTACATTCTAAACCCTACCAATCACCTCAATTGGTCTCTTGGGATGCAGCAGCTCAATCAGAATTTTTTGAGTGGCCTTGGGCAGGTGGGTTCCAGCCAGCGATTTGATGCGTTTGTGAATGATAATGAATTTGAGTTTCAAGATACCTATCTCGGAATGAGTTGGAAAACCAAATGGAAGGATTGGATACTTAGCCCATCTGCAAATCTTCACCGCTACCAATGGAGCGATACTCAGTTGGGAGAAAAATTGGAGCAGGACCGTGTATTGGTGTTGCCTGCGATGTATGCGAAGTGGAACCTGACCTCCAATCGCTCCTTGACTTATCGCTGGGGCACGGAAGCCAACTTTATGGATAGTCAGAAGCTTGCTCAAGGCTTGCTCTTGCAAGATTACAATGCTTTGTTTCGTGGAAATCGGGCCCTCGATAATGGTCTTTTCACTACCCATACCCTAAGCTACACGCATTTTGATATGTTCTCAGGGCTGATGGTCTTTGGTAATGCCAACTACCAGCGCAAGCGAAATGACTTGGTTACTACCACTGACTTTATTGGAATCAATCGCTTGTTTTCGGTGCTAAACGTGGAGCCGGTCAACAAGACCTTGAATGGCGATGTTCGGGTGGACAAGTCTTTCAACAAGATGAAATTTGAGGTAGGTGGAAATTGGAATGCTTTCAAGACCAACTTGTTTTTGGATGATCAGCTGACCCAGAACGAGCAGTTTTCCCAAACCTATGACACGAAGTTGACCAGCACCTTCTTCAAAATCTTGGAGGCGAAGTTTGGCTACGCATTCACTGCAAATCAGTACCTATCGGGAAGGATAGACAATACCTTTACGACGCATAGCCCCAAGTTGGAAATCGATTTGGACTTGTTCAAGGGACTGAAATTAAACGCGGATTACACGTATACCTCCTACCTCAATCGCTCCCTAGCAACGCAGAATAACTTTGACTTTTTGAATGCATTTCTAAGTTACCAGGGTAAAAAAAGTCCTTGGGAGCTTAAGCTATCCGTTTGGAATATCGCAGATACCCGCGCCATCCGTAGGGATAGCTTCAGCGAAAGCTTGGTGAGTACCTTTTCCTACTTGGTGCAACCGCGTTATGCGCTGCTTACCTTCAAATACGATTTGTAAGCGGGAGCAGCTCCTTTGATTTGAGAAAAAAATCCACAAAAAAATCCCCAAGAAGCGAAACCTCTTGGGGATTTTTCTAGGGTAAAAGTGGGTGCTTAGATAGCAGCTACCAATTTCACGTCTAGCTTTACCTCGTCGTAGATCATTTTGTCTGCAAGATCTTCGAAGTAGCTACCAGAGCGGTATTTGATTTCGAATTTGGTGCGGTCAAACTTGATTTGTCCAGTTGCGGTTACTTTTTTGCCGGCTACGGCTACTTTGGCAGGAAAAGAAACTTTCTGCGTAATGCCCTTGATGGTCAAGTTACCAGTGATCGTGTAGTCTGTACCGTTGCTGGATTTTGCTTCCGTGATTTTAAAGGTAGAAGTGTTGAATTTTTCTACAGAGAAAAAGTCATCCGACTTCAAGTGGCCCGTTAGGTTTCCTTTTGATTTGGCATCAGTTAGGTCTTCTACGGTCAAGTTGACCATGTCCATGTCAAAAGATCCACCTTTGATTTTTCCGCCACTGTAATCTAGTGTCGCATTTTTCAAAGGAACATATCCCCAGTGTGTGCCAGTTACCTTGGAAGCTTCCCAGCGAACTTGACTTTCGGTTTTGTTGACAGTTGCAGGAGCGATTAGGTCTGCTGCAGCAAAAAAGGTGCTGATTCCTAGGACCAGCGTAGCAAGTAATTTCATAAGTAGTGTTGTTAAATGAGTTGAAAATAGGTTTCCCTTCTATAGACTAAAAAAGAAGGCAATTGGTTTAACGAATTTTCAAAAAAAAGAGTTCTAAAAAATAATACCCAAAGAATGGCTGGTGTTTTTTGCTTGGGAGGATCTTTTTCCCGTAACTTTTTCAACGAAAAATAAACTTCCCCTTTCAGATGAAAAAAATACTCCTCCTACTGTTCTTTTTGCCCCTGCTAGCAGTAGGGCAAAGCCACGAATCTCGAATAAAAACAATTTACGATACCGAACTTTCCTCAGGCCACACCTATGACAACTTGCGGTACCTCTGCAAAGAGATTGGCAACCGACTTTCCGGTTCCCCTGGCGCTGCTGCCGCAGTGGAGTGGACCAAGCAGTTGATGGAAAGCTATGGCTTTGACACCGTGTACCTACAGCCCGTCATGGTGCCGCACTGGGAGCGGGGAGGGAAAGATGTGGTGCGTGTAGTGAATTCAAAAACACATGGAACCGTGGAATTGGCCAGTTTGGCGCTTGGAAATACCCAAGGTACTGGAGCCAGGGGCCTTCTGGGTCAGGTGGTGGAGGTCAAGGGCCTGGCTGGATTGCAGGCGCTAGGGAGCCAAGTAAAAGGAAAGATCGTCTTCTTCAATGGGCCCATGGATCCGACCAAAGTAGATGCTTTTGAAGCGTATTCAGGAGCTGTAGGTCAGCGCGGCTCGGGAGCTGCTGAGGCAGCTAAGTTTGGAGCGATTGCTACAGTAGTGCGCTCGATGAACAATCGAGTGGACGAATATGCCCATACGGGTAACCAGCGCTATGCGCCCAATGGGCCTACTATTCCTGCCTTGGCCATCAGTACGAAGGATGCGGAGTTGCTCAGTAGCTTGCTTGCGGGTCAGTCTGATTTGCAGTTGTATTTGGAATCTCATGGGGAGATGAAAACTGAAAAGCTTTCTTACAATGTGATCGGTGAACTGAGAGGATCCGAAAAGCCCGAGGAAATTATCGCTGTGGGAGGTCACCTAGATTCCTGGGACGTAGGAGAGGGGGCTCATGACGATGGGGCAGGCTGCATGCAAGGCATTGAGGTGCTTCGCTTGTACAAGCAGTTGGGATGGAAACCCAAGCGCACGCTCCGTGCGGTGATGTGGATGAATGAAGAAAATGGATTGCGTGGCGGTCAGGAATATGCACGGGTAGCGAAGGAGAGGGGAGAAAAGCACATTGCGGCCATTGAGTCCGATTCGGGTGGATTTTTACCCATTGGATTTTCTTCCACGGGTACTGCTGAGCAGCGTGCTAAAATCACTTCTTGGGCCGAGCTTCTTCGACCTTACCAGTTGTGGAACCTTCAAAAATCAGGTGGTGGGGCAGATATTGGCCCCCTTCGTGATCAAGGAACGCTCCTGATTGGATTATTGCCTGATTCTCAGAAGTACTTTATCTACCACCATACGGAGGCAGATGTATTTGAGGCGGTCGACAAGCGGGAGTTGGAATTGGGAGCAGCGGGAATGGCTGCGCTCGTGTATCTCCTTGACCAAGAAGGTATTCAGTAGTTAGCGTACCTCGTTGAAAAAATTCTCTGTGGAAGTTCTTTTTTAGGAGGAAGAAGTCTATTCCGTTAAAAAAAAGCTTAAAAAGCCAATAGGTATTGATAATCAATTGATTAATTAATCATCAAAATAAAAAAAGAGGGAAAAGAAAAATTTTCTTTGGTTTAGGCCCCTTTTCAATTACTTCCATTCGTGTAAAAATTGCCTTCATTTCTGTTTAAATGAAGTGTTATGAAAAAAAAGTTAAAAGCCCCTCTTGTTTTTTGAAATTAAAAAATGATAACTTTAAAACTCGATTTATTCTGGAAACCATTTAACCTTAATCCAAGTCAATTAAAAAAAAAACTATGAGAAAGTTCATCGCTTTGTTCATGCTTGCAGGTATCCTATTCGTTCCTGCTTTCGCTAACGCTCAAGATGCACCTGCAGATTCTGCAGCTGCCACAGAAGCAACACCTGCAGCAGAAGAGACTGCTGCGTCACCAACAGTAGTTGACGACGAGATCGTCGCTGAGGAGCAAAGCTTCCATCAGCTTATCAAAGAAAAATTTATTGAAGGAGATCCATTGTACATGACTCCAGTATTGCTTTGCTTGATCATCGGTCTTGCGATTGCTTTGGAGCGTATCATCACGCTTAACCTTGCCACTACCAACACTAAGAAATTGTTGTTGAAAGTAGAAGAGGCTTTGGCTTCTGGTGGTGTTGAAGCAGCTAAGGAAATTACTAGAGACACTAAAGGTCCAGTAGCTTCTATCTTCACTCAAGGTTTGATGCGTTATGCAGAAGGCATTGACATGGTAGAAAAGTCTATCGTTTCTTACGGTTCAGTAGAAATGGGACGTTTGGAAAAAGGCCTTATCTGGGTTTCTTTGTTCATCGCTCTTGCTCCAATGTTGGGCTTCTTCGGTACGGTAGTTGGTATGATCTTCGCCTTTGATACAATCGAAGCAGCTGGTGATATCTCTCCATCTATCGTAGCTGGTGGTATCAAAATCGCCCTTTTGACAACAGTAGCAGGTTTGATCGCGGCTATGATTCTTCAATTGTTCTACAACTATTTGGTATCTAAAATCGACTCCTTGGTGAACGATATGGAAGATGCTTCCATTTCATTTGTTGATATCTTGGTTAAGCACAAATTGACTGGTAAGTAATCACTAGGTCAATCTACTT
>JBILBQ010000047.1:0-19139 GCA_044353615.1 Algoriphagus sp.
GCCTATTTTTTTGAATAAAGGAATAGCCTTTTCCACCCATCATTGGTAGGGAGAACTGCAGCATTTTTGCCAATTCCCCTGACCAGGAACCTCCGCAGAGCAGGATTTTTTCGCAATCAATTTTGCCTTTGTCTGTAAGGATAGCTTGTACTGTGCTGCCTGACTTTTCAAAGCCAAGTACCTGGGTTTCGGTGAGGAAGGTGACTCCCTTTTCTTCCAGGTATTTTTTCAAGAAGCTGTAGAGCGCTCCGGGATCTAAGTGGGCATCACCAGGAAATAGTACGGCACCTCGGGCCTTAAGCTGGAGATTTGGCTCTATCTTTTTGAGATCTTCGGGGCCAAGAATGTCTGCTTCCAGTCCATATTTTCGTGCCAAATGTGCAAATTCTACCTCCTCTTTCTCCATGGACTCGGTTTGGTAGGCCATCATCAGCCCTTTTTCTACCAAAGCCATAGACGAATCCGGGTGTTCTTGCCGAAACTCTTGGTACAGGGCCTTGCTGAGTAGACTGATGTTTTTGAGGTAAGGGATCGCTTTCGTCACCTGGCTGGGGGTGGCTGCCTTGAAGAAAAGTAAACACCACTGTGCCAATTTGAAATCAAGGCGAGGGTGGATGTAAAAGGGGCTTTTGGAGGAAAACATCCAGGAGATTCCTTTCGAGATCATACCGGGGGCTGCTAATGGAATGATGTGACTGGGCACGATCATGCCTGCATTGCCTGTGGAGCAATTGTCCTTCAAGTCTGTGCGGTCGATAACCGTTACTTCGACGCCTTCTTTTTGCAGGTAATACGCGGTAAAAAGGCCAACTATGCCTCCACCGATGATTAGGGTTGGTTTCATTTTAGAGGTTAGATTTTAGAGCCAAGAAGCAAGAGAATCTAATTTCTTGCTTCTTGGCTCTTGGTTCTTATTCTTAAATCACTTGAAATCCATGGACATAAGGATCGTCCTCGTCCAGGATGATGGTGTTGTAGCCGTACACTTTTGCCCAGCCCTCGATACTAGGTACGATGGCGGGCTTGCCGGCAATTTCGGTTACTTCCTCGATTCTGCCAATAAATTTGGAGCCAATAAAACTTTCATGCACAAACTCATCACCAGGCTTGAGCCAGCCTTTGGCAAACCACTGTGCCATTCGAGCTGAGGTGCCTGTTCCACAAGGAGAGCGGTCGATGGCCTTGTCTCCATAAAATACTGCATTCCGTGCGGTACTGCTTGGATCGATTGTTTTTCCTGTCCACAACACATGAGAAAGTCCACGGATCCGTTCCTGCTCGGGGTGCAGAAAGTCGTATCGCTCGTTCATCTTCTGACGCAAGTTGCGCGCCATGGAGATGAGCTGCTCTGCTTTGTAGTGTTCGATGCCTGGAAAATTCTCCTGTGGATCGACGATGCAGTAGAAGTTGCCTCCGTATGCCACATCCACTATAAGCTTGCCCAGCTCCTCTGATTCGATCTCAAGACCTTCTGCTGCCAAAAAGCTTTTGACATTGGTGAGCTTCACGGAGGTGACCTTCTTGCCTACTTGAGTGTATTCTACCAAGACCAGGCCTGCAGGTGCTTCCATCCGCAAAAATCCAGGGGTCTTTGGGTGAATCAATCCTTCTTCGATCGCAATGGTGATCGTGCCAATGGTGCCGTGTCCGCACATGGGGAGGCAACCCGAAGTTTCGATAAAGAGCACAGCAAAGTCATTCTCCGGATCGTGTGGAGGGAAGAGCATGGAGCCGGACATCATGTCGTGACCCCGAGGTTCAAACATTAATCCAGTTCGAATCCAATCCAAGTTTTCTAAAAAATACTGTCGTTTTTCCAGCATGTTATTTCCTTTCAGAAAAGGAACTCCACCAGAAACTACCCGAACGGGATTGCCACAGGTGTGTGCGTCGATGCAAGAGAAGGTATGGCGTGAAGGCATTTTTGGTGGGGGTAGAATGATGGAATGAAATACAATCGAAATTCAATAGAAATAAACCGAGCAAGCTCGGTGAAATAATTTAGAGAAATACACTAGAAATAGACTTCGCTAAGCCTGCCCGCCGCGGAGGGCTTCGTTAAATAAGTTGAAATAGCAATTGGTGTTTATATTTCACCGAGCCGGCAGGCTCGGTTTATTTCCACTTTATTTCTACTCTATTTCATAGTCATAATCCCATTCACCGTTCTCCAAATTCCAAGTGGATTGGCATCCATCAAGGCTTCGGGGAGTAGTTCTTGGGGCATATCTTGAAAGGCTATAGGTCTAGCAAAACGCTTGATGGCATAGCTACCTACAGAGGTGGTTTGGCTTGCCGTCGTAGAAGGGAAAGGTCCTCCATGCTGCATGGCATGGCCTACTTCTACTCCAGTGGGTGCTCCCTTGAAAAGCAGGCGCCCACATTTTTCCTGAAGCAAGTTGACTAGCGTAAGGTTATTTTTAAGTTCTTCCAACTCTGCCCATACGGTGATCGTCAGCTGTCCTTGAAGTTGTCGCGCGATTTCTAGTATTTCTTCTTGGTCTCGATAAACCACTAGAAGGGCAAAGGCGCCAAACACTTCTTGGTGGAAGAGTTGATCCTTTAGCCAGTCGGCAGCCTTGATTTCTGCCAAGGCAGGACTTCCATGAATCAGGTGCCTTGGGTCAGCCACTTTTACCCAACGAAGTTCGTTGCGCGCTTCCAGCGCTTGGATTGAATCGTAATAGGCTTTAGCAATGCCCTCATGAAGCATAGGAGCTGCAGCGATGGCATGGAGTTCAGTAGCAATCGCCTGTTCAAAGTTTTTTGCCTGTTTTTCGGGAACGAAAATTAGACCTGGATTGGTGCAGAATTGTCCTGCTCCCAAGGTCAGGGAACTGACGAATGCTTTTGCTAGCGCGTCATTTTCTTTCTCCAATTTTTGCGAGAAGCAGAAAATTGGATTGACCGATCCCATTTCCGCAAAAACAGGGATAGGCACTTCACGCTGGTTGGCAAGTTGAAACAAGGCCATTCCTCCGGCATGAGAACCAGTAAAGGCAATGGCTTTTGCCAGAGGATGTTTGATTAGCGCTTGGCCTTCTGCAATTCCTCCTTCCACATGGGTGAAAAGCGCTGCAGATAGCCCACAAGTACTAAGGGCCTCTTGGATACAAGAAGCTACTTTTCGGGAAGTTTCTGGATGCGCGGGATGCGCTTTGTAGATCACAGGGCAACCAGCGGCTAAGGCCGAAATGGTATCTCCACCTGCTGTAGAAAATGCTAGCGGGAAATTACTGGCCCCAAAGACGACTACAGGACCAAGTGGGGTTAAAAATCGGCGAATATCGGCTCGAGGAAGTGGGCTTCGATCCGGTAGGGCAGGGTCGATGGTGGCTTCTACCCAGGAACCTTCCTTTACCAAATTAGCAAATAACCGAATTTGTCCAGTTGTCCTGCCCAGCTCTCCATTGATTCGTCCTTCAGGGAGATTTGACTCACGAATAGCTAGTGGCACGATTTCTCCTCGTTGGGATTCCAGGATATCGGCAAGGCGCTCTAAAAAAGCTCCTTTTTCTTTTCCAGACTGGTTTTTATAGACTAGAAAAGCGGCTTGGGCTGCGTGAAAAATGGGGTCGATAGGCATGGGTTATTGGATTTGGTTGGGTAATTTGAAATACAGTGGAAATACGATAGAAATAGACTGCGCTTCGCTCCGTGAAATAATTTAGGGAAATACGGTTGAAATAGACTCCGCTCCACCTGCCCGCCGCGGTGGGCTCCGTGTAATAAGTTGAAATAGAAATTGGTGTTTGTATTTCCCCAAGCTTAAGCTTGGGCTGTTTCAAGTGTATTTCTATCGTATTTCCAGTTCATTTTTTAAAGTGCCGGCCGATTCTTAATTCCATCCGAGATTATTTTTTCAATTCGTATGCGCTCCTCACCGATCAAGGTCAAGCGTGGTGCACGTACGTGTTCGGATCCGATGCCGCAATGCTGCTCGGCCAACTTGATATACTGAACCAGTTTGGGGTGGATATCGAGTTCCAAAAGCGGTAAAAACCAACGGTAAATCTCTCGTGCTTCTTCGATTTTTCCTTCCTGAACCAAGTTGTAAATAACCACCGTTTCCTTCGGGAATGCACAAACTAATCCTGCGACCCAGCCTACAGCGCCCATCAGCAACTCTTCAAGCGCGAGGGTATCTACGCCGCAAAGAATCTGGAATCGATCTCCAAAACGGTTGAACATGCGGGTGACATTGGATATGTCACGGGTAGATTCTTTGATCGCTTGGATATTGGGGCAGTCTGCCAGTTCGGCAAACATGTCTACCGTCACGAGGGTTTTGTAATCCACAGGGTTATTGTAGATCATCATAGGCAAGGAGGTGGACTGTGCTACTGTTTTGAAGTAGGTCACTACTTCCCGTGCATCTGCACCGTAGCGCATGGGAGGAAGAATCATCAAGCCTGAAGCTCCGAGTTCTTCTGCTTTTTTAGCCCAAAACAGTGCGTCTTTGGTGGCTCCTTCAGCAATATTAAGAATTACAGGTACTCTGCCATTGATGTAGTTAACCGTTTCTCTAGTCAATGTGATTTTTTCTTCTTGGGAGAGCACAGAGCTTTCGCCCAAGGTTCCTCCCAAAATGATTCCGTGTACGCCACTGGCCAATTGGAAGTCTAGGTTCTTAAAAAACAGGTTCATGTCTAGACTGCCGTCAGCATGAAATTTGGTAGTTACTGCGGGAAATACGCCTTTCCAGTTCATATGGGTTTGATTTGGGCCAGAGTTGGCTGGGGTTAAACTTTTGTTTTTCAAATCTAAGCAGGGACAACAAAAAAATCTGTTCCTGTATTAGTTCATTTTAATACTATATTGATCAAAAAATATTCGTTTGAACAATTTTTGATGTAATTCTATACCAAAATTACTCTTGTGGAAAAAATCATTTCCTTTCAAATCCCGAAGTCTCGTCGCGAGTTTGTTCGTTATCAGGAAGACCGGGGGCCTCATTTTTACGACAAGTTGCACCAGCATCCACAATGGCAGTTGACCGTCATCGTGGAGGGGAGTGGGCAATTCTTGAGTGGGGATTATGTGGGAAGGTTTCAGCCTGGGGATGTATTTTTTTTGGGAGAGAATGCACCTCATGTCTTTCGAAGTGATGCGACATACTTTGAGGGAAACGCGAATCTGGAAGTGGCTGGAAACACCATTTTTTTCGATTTTGAGGTGCTTGAAAATGCATTGCTCCCAGTAGAAGAGCTGGAGTCGTTGAGGCGGTTTCGCGAATTTTCAGGGCTTTGCTTTCAATTGCAAGGGGAATCGGCTTCTAGGATCAAGGAGGCTGTGAATCAGTTTGGGGGAACACAGGGCCTCCAGCGGTTTCAGGTGGCGATAAGTCTGTTGTGCGTTCTCGAGCAAGCCGGAGGTTCGTTGCAGCAGCTCAATCGAGGGGGGAGGTTGTTGGGACTTTCTGAAAAAGATGGAAGCCGGATGAACCGTGTGATGCAGTTTGTGCTGGCTCACCGATTTCAAAAAATCACCTTGGCCGAGATGGCTGCTGAGGCGCACTTGAGTAAGGAGGCTTTTTGTCGATTTTTCAAGCTTCGTACCCGAAAGACTTTTACTGACTATTTGCTGCATTTACGGATCAATGAAGCCCAAAAGCTATTGCAAGAAACCGATTTGAGTAT
Organism: Algoriphagus sp.; assembly: GCA_044353615.1. Taxonomy (GTDB): domain Bacteria; phylum Bacteroidota; class Bacteroidia; order Cytophagales; family Cyclobacteriaceae; genus Algoriphagus. The sequence continues at coordinate 5,640 of JBILBQ010000047.1, forward strand.
TTCAGAAATTGGGTATCGGGTCGGCTTTGAGAATTTATCCTATTTCAATCGGAGTTTTAAACGCATTGCTGGAATGACACCCCGAGAAGTAAGAGGGTGATTTTATAGTAGGATCACTATTTATCTGATTTTAGCGTGTATCTTAAGTCAAAGATGGCACTTCTTTTTTTTGACTAATTTTTTAAACAGAATGAATAACACAAGGAAAGATGTCAATGCACTTTCATTCAAGGTGGTTGGGGCGGCTATTGAAGTACACAAACACCTAGGGCCGGGTTTGTTGGAGAGCATTTATCAAAAGTGTCTTGCAATTGAGTTGCTGGAGCGAGGCATTAACTTTCAGCAAGAGGTAGAAATTCCTATTTTGTACAAAGGGCATTTGGTCCAGGGGCACCTCAAGTGTGATTTTTTTATTGAAAATCTTTTGGTGGTTGAGCTGAAAGCCGTTTCAGAAATTTTGCCAATACACCATGCCCAGCTCATCAATTACATGAATCTACTGAAGGCCCCAAAAGGCATTTTATTGAACTTTAATGTAGTTCATCTATTCAGATATGGTCAGAAAACCTTTGTATGCAAGTATTTTGCATCTCTACCAGAATGAGTTTAAAACCACTAAACAAAGGTTTTTATTTGCCACATAGGCACATAGAAAAAAGGAGAGGTTTTATCTGGCTTGATTTAAACTTGACTCGAAGGCATTAGATTAACCTCATGTGCCTATGTGGTTAACCTTTTCTTGGTTTACATTCTAGTTTTGAGGGCATATAGAAAAAAGGAAAGGGTTAGTTCTAGCTTGTTTTTAACTTGACTAGTAGGCATCAAATCAACCTCATGTGCCTATGTGGTTTTATTTTGCCACATAGGCACATAGAAAAAAAGGATAGGTTTTAATCTGGCTTGATTTAAACTTAACTAGTAGGCATCAAATCAACCTTATGTGCCTATGTGGTTAACCTTTTCTTGGCTTACTTTCTAGTTTTGAAGGCACAAAGAAAAAAGAGAAAGGTTCGTCTGACTTGGTTATAAACTTGACTAGTAGGCATCAAATCAACCTTATGTGCCTATGTGGTTAACCTTTTCTTGGCTTACTTGTTAGTTTTGAAGGCACCTAAGAAAAAATAGATCTGCTTCCGATACTGTTTCAATAAGCGCCTATTTCACCTTCTCAAGCATATAAATCAGTTAGGCTTTTCGGTAAAGATTTTCTATGTTTCTGTCCGGTAAATCCTAGCCAAATTCTCTAGCCATGAAAAAATTAATCCTTTTTCTTTCCCTCTCGCTCTTCTCGTTCCTGGCAAATGCCACGGAACTCGTTTCACTTATCCAAACGTACCAAGCAGACCGGGGGGCTTTAGGCCGTTTGTACACCAATCGCCTTTCTGGCGAATACTTTACTCGAATGGAGTCCTTCAATCGAGACTACCTCAAGACCCTACATGCCCAAAATTATGGAGCGCTTTCTGAGGACGGGAAGATTGATTACGTTCTTTTCAGAAACTACCTGGAGAAGCAATTGGCGGAGCTAGACTTGGAAAAGCGTGATTTTATGCAAATCCAATCGGTAATCGCCTTTGGGAAGCCTCTGGAAAGCTTTGTTGTTGGCCGACGCAGGGCTGTTCAACCCAATGCCCAAGCACTAGCCGCCCAATGGAATCTGGTGACTCAAGCCTTAGATGCCCAGCACAAGGCGCTTGCCACAAGTTCGAAATACGATTCTTGGCAAAAAGCAGAATTGGCTGCTCAAGCAGTAGAAAGCTTGTCCAAAGTGGTCAAAGAATCCTATGACTTTTATTTTGACTTTGATCCCTCCTTTACCTGGTGGATGCCTGCACCGTGGGAAACGTTAGATGCGAGCATGAAAGCCTATGCCAAGGCCTTACGTGCCCATTATACCAACTCCGTGAAAGACGATGGAAGTGGGATCATCGGTAAGCCCATCGGAAGAGAGGCCCTTGAAAAGCAACTGGCTTTTGAAATGATTGCGTATACGCCAGAGGAATTGATTGCAGAAGCTGAAAAGCAGTTTGCCTGGTGCGAGAAAGAGATGCTCAAAGCCTCCAATGAACTAGGCTTTGGCAACGACTGGAAAGCAGCCCTAGAAATGGTGAAAAACACCTATCTCCCAGCTGGCGCTTGGCCACAAGAAGTAGTTCGATTGGGAGATGAGGCCATTGACTTGATGGTCAAAAATGACTGGTTGACGGTGCCGCCTTTGGCGATCGAAACCTGGAGAACGAGCATGATCTCGGCAGAGCGGCAGCGCGTGAGTCCCTTTTTCTTGGGTGGCGAGGTCATCCAAATTGCCTACCCTACTTCTGAAATGAGCCACGAGGATAAAATGATGTCGATGCGAGGCAATAACCCTCATTTCTCTAGAGCCACGGTACAGCACGAATTGATCCCGGGGCACCACCTCCAGCAATTTATGAACCAGCGTTACATGACGCATCGTCGGCCTTTTGGCACGCCGTTCTGGACGGAGGGCTGGGCCTTGTATTGGGAGTTTGTGTTGTGGGACCGTCAATTCCCAAGAGACGCCAAGGACAAGGTGGGCATGCTCTTTTGGAGGATGCACCGGGCGGCTCGAATTATCTTTTCCCTCAACTACCATTTAGGCAAAATGACTCCGCAGCAATGTATTGACCTTCTGGTAAATCGTGTAGGTCACGAACCTGCCAACGCATCCGCAGAGGTTCGTAGGTCTTTCGAGGGAAGCTATGGGCCTTTGTACCAAATTGCCTACATGATTGGGGCACTGGAAATCTATGCGCTTCGCAAGGAGATAGTGGACTCGGGAAAGATGCCTGAGAAAACATTTCATGACTTGATTCTCACACAAAACGCCATGCCGATTGAAATTCTCCGTGCAAAGGTGACTGGTAAGACGCTTTCCAAGGACCACCGGGCAAGCTGGAAGTTTTTGGATTAGTGCCGTTCATTATTCCCCAAAAAAGTTAACTTTAGATACAACACTAAACTGGGCACCAATGACGATAGAAAAAAAGAGGCCAGAAGTAAAAAAAGAGGCAGTGAAAATTGAAAAATCTTCATCGCTTGAAATATTGGAGGATCCTTTCATTCAAGCCGAAATGGAAGCCCGTACAAAAGAATCCCTTGAAGCAATTCGGAATGGCGAGGTATTAACCTTGGATGAATTTTTAAAGTCTAATGAAGAATGGCTGAAAAAAACCGTTACCAAGTAATTGTAACTAAGCCAGCAAGGGATCGATTTCAAAATGAGATTTTAAGTTATATCAGCAATAGTTTTATTGATCGCAGAGCTTTAGAAGTCGAGAATAACTTAAAAAAATTGTTATTAACCCTGCAAGTTGATCCACAAAGAGGGAGTATTGAAAAATTAATTCGAATTGGAGATCATATTTTTAGGTTTATTCTTCTTAAGGAGACCAAATTTTTTGAGATAAAAATCATCTATTTCATTGAAGAATCACAGAATATAGTTCAGGTGACTGACTTTTTTCCAACAAAAATGAACCCCCTAAAGATGCAATCCAGTTCATAGCCAAGCCGCATTTTTTTTGTACAAGTTTTTGTCAATTAATTTTTCAATTTTTTGAGTTCAATTCATACTTAGGCCTAGTGATTTGGAATAGGTTTTCCATGTAACTTTAATGCCTCAATCCTTGCTTCATGTGGACTCCGCTAATCCGTCAATTTCGTCATTACCTTACCCTTGAGCGTTCGTTGAGTGCCAATTCGATTGAGGCCTACACGCGGGACGTACAGAAATTGGCAGATTATGTAGGTATAGAATTTCCATCAAAGAGTCCTCTTGAGCTCGAGCTTGAACACCTACGAAAGTTTGTAACTACCTTAGCCAAGTTGGAGATATCTCCCTATTCCCAAGCACGAATCATTTCCGGGATCAAAGCTTTCTACCGCTTCTTAATGTATGAGGATCGCATTACAGAGGATCCTGCGCAACTACTGGAAGCACCCAAATTGGGAAGAAAACTTCCTGATACCCTCAGCTATGAAGAGATAGAAACCTTGCTTGCAGCCATTCCACTTGGAGAGTCAGAAGGACATCGCAACAGGGCCATGATAGAAATGCTGTATAGTTCGGGGCTACGCGTTAGCGAGTTGGTGGAACTTAAAAAGAGCCAGATTTTTGCAGAGGTAGGATTTTTGAAGGTGGTGGGAAAGGGCAATAAAGAACGACTTGTGCCGGTTGGCCGGTCCGCTTTGCATTACCTCAAGCTGTACGACGAGCATGTCCGTGCACAGCAAGTACCCGCAAAAGGGCAGGAGGAGTTCGTTTTTCTCAACCGCCGGGGACAAAAATTAACCCGAGTGATGGTGTTTTTGATCATCAAGAAAACTGCTGAGAAGGCAGGTATTCAAAAAAACATCAGCCCCCATACTTTTCGACATTCATTTGCTACACACCTCATAGAGGGAGGGGCGGACTTGCGTGCTGTACAAGAAATGCTGGGCCATGAAAGCATCACCACTACGGAGATTTACACTCATTTAGATCGCGATTACCTCAGACAGGTGCTTACCGAATTCCATCCAAGGAAGTAAGTGAAACCGCTGATTGGATGAATTGAGAATTTTTATATCGAGTTCTTTCCCAAAAATCATAGCTTTAGTTCATAGGTAGTACTCCGTCCTCCTGCAACACCTCTCTGGAGTATGCCTTTATCCATCAAGTCATTGATATCTCTAATTGCGGTGTCATTCGAACACTTTCCAATCTTCGCCCATTTGGATGAGGTGAGTTTCCCTTCAAATCCATCCAATAATTTATTTAAAAGCATCTTCTGCCTTTGATTTAAGGCTGTGTTTGCATGGTCAGTCCAAAATTTCGCTTTAGCTAGAATAGTTTCTAATGTTTTTTGGGTTGAATTCAAGGAATTAATTAGGCAATTCAAGAACCATTTGATCCAGTCTGTTAGGTCTAGGTTTCCTTTTTGCGTTTTCTCCAAGACTTCATAGTAGTGCTTTCTTTCGAGTCGAATTTGAGCAGATAAACTAAAATAGCGTTGATTGCTTTTATCTGATCGCGCAAGCAATAGGTCTGTGAGTGCTCTACAGATCCTTCCATTTCCATCTTCAAATGGGTGAATGGTCACAAACCAGAGATGGGCAATTGCTGCTTTAAGGACTAAATCGATTTGCGAATCCTCGTTGTACCAGTCTAGAAACTGGTTCATTTCTTTTTCAATGTGAACCGAATCAGCTGCTTGAAAATGTATCCGTTCCTTTCCTAGTGCTCCCGATACGACCTGCATAGGCCCTGTGGTATCCTGGCGCCAATTTCCAACGGTGATTTTATACATCCCACTTCTTCCTGTCGGAAATAATGCCTCATGCCAAGCAAATAGCCGATCTGTAGTCATCCGGCTGAAGCAATTTTCTGTGGCATCCACCATCATGTCAACTACTCCATCCACATTTCTGTCTGATTCAACAGAACCTGCAATCTCCATCCGCAATTTTCTCGCAATTGAAGACCGAACTTGATCAGGATCTAAATACTCTCCTTCGATTTCTGAGGTTTTAATAACATCTGAAGTTAAGGTTTGAAGCAAGGCTTCCTTACTGAGCTCGAAACCCAAGGCCTCCATTTTTCCAATAAGCCTGCCTTGCAGATTTCTCGCCTCACTCAGCAAAGAAATCAGCACTTCATTTTCCCAAGTGAAATTAGGCCAATCTGCTTTTTGATAAATAAAAGTTCCTATTCCTTGCATATTATAAGGCAAATATGGGTCTTATTCGCCGCATTAAAAAATTATTCTACGCATTTTATGCGGTGAATAGAATCGTTATTCGTTGCAGTTCGTTTTCTTTTAGCTATTGCAGTTTATCCTCGCTAGTTTGTTTATTTACCATCCAGTGGAAGCGGCTTGCTATCAGAAGGAAGTGACTCCAAAAGCCCCCTTACCTGCAAATCCCCAAATCCATAGATTCCCTCTCGCTCAGAAAACTGAGAAAATAGGGTATCAAAATCAGTAATGCCCTTAGCCAAGAGCTCCAGAATTACTTTTTCGGGCCTTCGATCATTTGGATCTTCCGAAATACGGTCTAACTGCGCTTGACAAACCTCCTTTAGTTGTCTGAAACAGGGGGACACATTTTTTGAAAGGGTCATAAGTTGTGCCCCATCTCCTAGGCGATAGGCTTCCCAGAGGGATTTCCCGAGACCCATGTCCTGGTTAGAAAAGAGAACTTTTGTACAATAGGCTTGCTCCAATTCTTCAGGGCTTGCATCAGCAAATCCTCTCCACCTATTTTCTGATGGTGCTTCGGGAGGAAATACCCGAAATACCCGGAGGGTAGGCTTATCAGCCAGCAGCGAAAGGATAAACCATAGGTTGACCTGGCAAAATAAATCGTCCTCAAACCAGAGACTAAGTTCGACGCCATCCGTTAAACTTCTAATTTTCTCTGCTTCAGCTACCGTCTTTTCCTGTACCGCTTGTGCGGTGGCTCCATAATTCTGAGTAAGAAATCCAATTCGGGTCTCCCAAAATTCTTCCCAAGTGGCTCCACCTAAGGGTCCCGAAACCAAGGCTTCTCGGAAAACAATTCGCTCAAGGGGAAGCTTCGCGTCTTTCAATTGCTCCGCTAAACAGTCTCCATTCAGTAAAGCGATGCGTCGCATATCGTTCTGCTCAATGCTCATTTAATCCTAGAAAAATACTCGGGTCAGGACAGTTTTGGATATAAAAATCCAGCTCCTTTTCTGCTGCTACCCCGGGATAATCTCCCCAATTACCCTCCAAATCCCAGATCAACTGAAAGTGAAGGTGCGGTGGCCAGTCCCCGTTTTCTGGATAAGGGCCGACCCGACAAAAAGTTTCCCCAGCTCTAAGAATCTGTCCCACTTCCAAACTTTGTAAATCTTCCCGTCGGAGGTGGCCATAGAGGGAATAGAAAAGCTGTCCCTCAACTTGGTGCTCCAAAATAATCGTAGGCCCATAGTTGCCAAACCCTTCATTATCCTGGAAACTGTGAACCTTCCCATCGAGGGGAGCGAAAATAGAACTTCCTGCCACTGTCCAAATATCGATCCCAAGGTGAATGTTGCGAAAGTCTTCTTGGGCTGTGGCAAAGACCTCGCTGCGGCGGTAAATGTCCCGCTTCTCTAAATATCCTCCATAACCATAGCTCTTGTCTGTGCTATGAAGTTGCTGGAATACAAACGCATCGAAAGATGAAGTGTCACTCAGATCCACCGCGCGAAGCCCAGCATTACCTGCAGTAAAGTCCAAGGGAAGCGCATTTTGAGCACTTAATGGTTCTCCCGTCACAGGAAAAATAGACAGCTTGTTCCAGTTCATGCCCGTAAAAATAAGGCTTCAATTCGTACATGAAAGTGAAATTTTGGAGTCTGGGGTAAAAGAAGTAATTCAAAGTCAGCTAATTCGAGATTTCTCCTTTCCCCTTCGGATAATTTTTCTAATTTTACGCCAATTTGGACCTAAGTAAAATTTAATTTCTTCTCTTCCCATGCCTAAAGACAGTAGCATCAAACACGTATTAATCATTGGTTCAGGTCCAATTGTTATTGGTCAAGCCTGTGAGTTCGATTATGCGGGTTCCCAAGCCTCTAGATCCCTTCGGGATGAGGGAATTAAAGTTACGCTGATCAACTCCAATCCGGCGACAATTATGACGGATCCGGTGACAGCTGATCACGTCTACTTGCTGCCTTTAGAAAAAAAATCAATCCGTAAAATTTTAACTGATCATCCGGACATTGATGCGGTGCTTCCTACCATGGGAGGACAAACTGCCTTGAATCTGGCCATTGATTGCGACAAAGCAGGAATTTGGACAAATTACGGCGTGCGAATGATCGGCGTAGATATTGAAGCCATTGATACTGCAGAAAACCGTGAGAAATTCAAGGCCTTGATGGAAAAGATTGGTGTAGGGGTCTGCAAAGGCGATACCGCAACCTCCATGCTTCAGGGGAAAGAAATCGCTCAAGAAATTGGTTTCCCACTCATCATCCGCGCTTCCTACACACTGGGAGGAGCAGGTGGTGCTTTTGTAGAAAAAGCAGAGGACTTTGAGCACTACCTTTCCGTAGGTCTCCAAGCTTCTCCAGTGCACGAGGTGCTGATTGAACAGAGCATCATGGGCTGGAAGGAATACGAGCTAGAGGTGATGCGCGACAATATTGGCAACATGATTGTCATCTGCTCCATCGAGAATTTTGACCCCATGGGCGTGCATACCGGAGACTCCATCACGGTAGCTCCAGCAATGACCCTTCCGGATACAGTTTACCAGCGCATGCGCAACTTTGCCATCACGATGATGAATAGCATCGGCAATTTTGCCGGAGGTTGTAACGTACAGTTTGCTGTAAGCCCAGACAACCAGACCATCATCGGTATTGAAATTAACCCACGGGTATCTCGCTCTTCTGCATTGGCTTCCAAAGCTACTGGATACCCCATTGCCAAGGTGGCGGCCAAGCTCGCCATTGGGTACAACTTGGACGAGCTCACCAACTCCATCACAGGAACTACCTCGGCCTACTTTGAGCCATCCATCGATTACGTGATTGTGAAGATTCCTCGATGGAACTTTGACAAGTTTAAAGGTGCAGACCGCAGACTCGGCCTCTCCATGAAGGCAGTTGGTGAAGTGATGGGTATTGGGCGAAATTTCCAAGAAGCCCTCCAAAAAGCCTGTCAATCCCTAGAAATCAAACGTAATGGATTGGGTGCAGATGGAAAAGAACTGAAGGACCAAGCTCAAATTTTATATTCCCTAGCGAATCCAAGCTGGAATAGATTGTTTCATGTCTATGATGCCTTCAAACTTGGCATTTCATTCCGTACGATCCAGGATTTGACTAAAATCGATAAGTGGTTTTTGAAGCAAATCGAAGAGTTGATTCATGTGGAAGCAGAAATCAGCAAGTATAAGCTGGAGACCATCCCTAGGGAATTGATGGATGTGGCAAAGAAAAAAGGCTATGCAGATCGCCAAATCGCGCATTTGCTGGACTGCCTTGAAAGTGATGTGTTTCACAAGCGCTACGAGGAGATGGGTATCAAGCGGGTTTACAAGCTGGTAGATACTTGCTCAGCAGAGTTTGCAGCAAAGACCCCTTACTACTACTCCACCTTCGGAGAAGAGAATGAATCGGTTCGCAGTGAGAAGAAAAAAGTAGTGGTGCTAGGATCAGGCCCCAACCGGGTGGGTCAAGGTATCGAATTTGACTATTCTTGCGTGCATGGGGTTTTAGCAGCCAAGGAATGCGGCTACGAAACCATCATGATTAACTGCAATCCAGAGACAGTGTCTACGGATCCAGATGTAGCAGACAAATTGTATTTCGAGCCGGTATTCTGGGAGCATATTTACGAAATCATTTTGCAAGAAAATCCAGTAGGTGTCATCGTTCAGCTTGGTGGACAGACTGCCTTGAAATTGGCGGAAAAGCTATCCAAGTACGGCATCAAAATTATCGGCACGAGCTACGAAGCCTTGGATTTGGCAGAGGATAGAGGGCTTTTCTCGACCCTTCTGAAAGAAAATAATGTGCCTTATCCTGAGTTTGGCACTATCCACAATACCGACGAGGCATTAGAGCTCTGCAAAACGATTGGATTTCCCTTATTGGTTCGTCCAAGTTATGTTTTGGGTGGGCAAGGGATGAAAATCGTGATCAACGAGAAGGAACTCGAAGAGCATGTGGTCAACGTGCTTCGTGACATTCCAAACAATGAGATCCTTTTGGATCACTTCCTAGAAGGAGCAATCGAAGCGGAAGCTGATGCGATTTGTGATGGGGAAAATGTTTACATCATCGGCATCATGCAGCACATCGAGCCTGCAGGGATTCACTCTGGAGACTCTTACGCCGTCCTTCCTCCCTATAACCTGGGAGATTTGGTCATTCGGCAAATCGAAACCTACACCACAAAAATTGCACTTGCATTGAAGACGGTGGGATTGATCAACATGCAGTTTGCCATCAAAAACGACAAAGTGTATGTAATAGAGGCGAATCCTCGTGCTTCGCGTACGGTACCCTTCATCTGCAAGGCCTACCAAGAACCTTACGTCAACTATGCCGTAAAAGTGATGCTAGGAGAGAAGAAGGTGACGGACTTTAATTTCAAGCCTGTGAAGAAAGGCTATGCCATCAAAGAGCCTGTATTCTCTTTCCATAAGTTCCCGAATGTCAACAAGGAGCTGGGTCCTGAAATGAAATCTACAGGTGAAGCCATCTACTTTATTGACGATTTGATGGATGATTATTTCTTGAAAATTTATGCTGAGCGAAATATCTACTTGAGTAAGTAGTGTTTCTAAAAAACCGATAAACCTTGATCAAGTTTTTCCTCATATTTCTAGGTGTTGGATGGCTTTTGGGCCAGCTGATTCGCTATTTTCTCCGCTCCAAGCTTGCCCAACTCGCACGCAGGGTGAATGAGGCAGCCATGGAGCAGCAGCGCTCCCAGCAGCAAGCGCAGCGTCCTAAAGAAGGTGTGCATGTGGATTTTATTCCGAAAAAATCTCCTCAGAAAATGAAGAAAGATATCGAAGGCGGAGAGTATGTAGACTACGAAGAAGTGAAGGATTGATTTAATTTGGTTTTTGAAAATTGAAAGGTCTGCGGCATTGTAGACCTTTTTTTATTTTTGGACACCTAAAAATGCGCGCTAACTTCTACCAAACGGTTTAATCGCTACAATACTAAAGGAATATCAAAGATGGATTTATTCAACCTAACGATAGACAGGCACACCAACTGGCTGCCCTACGAGGGCACGGTAAACTACTACGGAAAGCTAATGCCCCAAGATCAGGCCAATGACTACCTGCAACGATTGCTAGATACCATCGAGTGGAAAAATGACGAGGCAGTGATTTTTGGCAAAAAGATTATTACCAAAAGGAAGGTGGCTTGGTATGGTGATCGCAAGTTTGAATACACATACTCCAATACCACCAAGCATGCGCTGCCCTGGACGCAGGAGCTATTGGAACTGAAAAGCCTGATCGAAAAAGAAAGCGGAGAAACTTATAATTCCTGCCTCCTAAATTTATATCATAGTGGAGAGGAAGGGATGGCTTGGCACAGCGATGGGGAAACCGACCTAAAAAAGGGAGGAGCTATAGGCTCACTGAGCTTTGGAGCAGAGCGAAAGTTTGCCTTCAAGCATAAGCAGAGCGGGGAAAAGATAGATCTCTTTTTGGAGCATGGCAGCCTACTGGTGATGAAGGGGACTACTCAAACCCACTGGTTGCATCGGCTACCTCCAACCAAACGCATCCACAAACCCAGAGTGAATTTGACCTTCCGGACTATTGTAGGGTAACTGGAATTAGCGGATACGGGTACACCAATACAGCTTGTAGCCTGTTGCTGTTTTGGTTCCAATTAAAAAATCAGTCCCACCATCCTTCAGTCCCAGTTTTTTCTTGAGTTCTTCAGCTCCTGTGCTGTAATTCCGGCAAATCACATTGACCTTTCCTGAAGGGAAGAGGGCTTTGACCTCCTGCTTTTTTGGACTAATTTCTTGGACTACTTCAAAGACGCGTCCCGGAATACCAGGAGGAAAGGCATCGCTGGTGTAAAGGTGACTATTTCTTTCAAGTTTGTGAAGACCAAATCGATCCCCAAATAGGTTGAAGGCTCCTGCCTTCAAAATCCCTGCCAGGGGTTCGATCAGGTACTTGCTTGCTTCCGCAAATTTGGAATGTACCTGCTCTTCCGCGCTGGGTTCAAACTCAAAGGGAAGGATTCCGCTCTCTAGATCCACTACAGAAATCATTTTTGGGTCGCCAATCTTGGCTTTTTCCCAATGGAGCAGGAGTTCTTTAACTTCATTTCGAACCGATACCACCGTTATTTTTTGGATGTCGGGTAGTTCAGTCCATGCTTGAGTCAGGTCCAGCATGGGGGAAACCTTTAGAAGAATGTGATCGGATTTTCGTTGCAGAAGTGCCCATGCATCTACCACATTCGGTTCGCAGTCCTGGAGTTTGTATAATTTCTGATTGCCAGTTCCCCGACGGGCAGGATCCGCATATATCAGGTCAAATTGCAATTCCGTTTTTCTCAATAATTCCAACCCATCCCCATTAATGAATTCAAACTTATCTGGATGAAGTGTGGATAAGTTATGTCTAGCGATTTCAAAAAGTTCGGGTTGTTGCTCACAATACACCCCTTTTTCAAATCCCCGGCTTAGGTGAAAAAAATCGACCCCAAAGCCTCCAGTCAGGTCGATGAGGCAATTTCCTGAGAGTCCTTCTGATTTGAACGAGGCTGTTTGCTCCGACGAACTTTGTTCAACTGAGATGCTGGCAGGGAAAAGGAGATGTAGGTTTTTGCTCCAAGTCGGCAATTTTTTTGCAGCCTTTTGCCTAGCGGCGATTTGCTGCACAGCCATTTTGAGGTCAAAAGCAACTTTTTCGTGGTACTTAAAAAGTAAATGTGCAGGATCTTCTTGCAGATGATCCTGCACAAATTGGTGGAATTCTTCGCTAGTGAACTTTTCGAAGTTCATTAGACTAGTTTATTTTCTAGAAGGTATTCGGCGATTTGAACGGCATTTGTGGCGGCACCTTTCCTTAGATTATCCGCTACAATCCACATATTCAGCGTATTCGGCTGAGACTCATCCCGACGAAGCCTACCCACAAACACCTCATCTTTTTTGTGTGCATTAATCGGCATCGGATAGACAAAGTTTGCCGGATCATCCTGAACGATAATGCCAGGAGCATTTTCCAACAGGCTACGCACCTCGGCAAGATCAAAATCTTGTTTAAACTCTACATTCACTGCCTCTGAGTGCCCGCCCATAGTTGGGACTCGGACCGTGGTGGAGGTCACCTGAATGGAATCGTCGCTGAAGATTTTCTTGGTTTCCTTGATCATCTTCATTTCTTCCTTGGTGTAGCCATTGGGTTGGAATACATCGATGTGTGGAAGGACATTCAAGTCAATTTTATGCGGATAAACCATCTCTGGTGTTTTTCCCTCGCGTTCGGCCATCATCTGATCTACAGCAGCCTTACCGGTCCCTGTGACCGACTGGTAGGTAGAGACCACGATGCGTTTGATGCCATAGCGATGACGCAGGGGCTCTAAAGCCAAGACCATTTGAATGGTAGAGCAGTTGGGGTTGGCGATGATTTTATCTGCAGCACCTATTTCTTTCGCATTGATTTCTGGGACGACCAATTTTTTGCTGGGGTCCATTCTCCAAGCAGAGGAGTTGTCAATGACCACGGTACCTACAGCCGCAAATTTGGGTGCCCATTCCAAGGAGGTACTTCCACCAGCAGAGAAAATTGCGATTTCAGGTTGAGCGGCTACTGCTTCTTCTAGGCCGATGATGGCATGGGATTTGCCCATGTACTCAATTACCTTTCCTTTGGAACGTTCGGATGCTACAAGGAGCAGTTGATCGTATGGGAATTGGTGCTCTTGAAGTACTTCTAGGATTTCGGTGCCTACTAATCCAGTAGCACCCACTACAGCAAGTT
>JBILBQ010000048.1:0-19126 GCA_044353615.1 Algoriphagus sp.
GTGTGCCCTGGTAGGGCTTTCATCAGGAATTGGCGGGGGTGGCATCGCTATGAGCCACCTCACCGACATCTTCCATTACCTGGGTATGCATGTTCTTGCTCTCAAGCCCAGATTGGCTAAGATAGAGCAAAATATGTCAGATAACCTGCTCACCAACAGGCTGTATGTAGAACTACTACATACCCAGGCAGACATGCTGCTCGACTTTTAGGACTTAGTCCACGTTGTCGTGCAGAAACCGATTGTTACCTAAAATCTCGTTTTCCTCGTTTAGGTTAAACTTGCTTAGGCTAGACTCCGAGCTGTGCTGAGGCTCATTGAGAATTACATTTTTACGCTGGTAAGCAGGAACCACCATTTGCTCAGTCAAGTCATCTGAAGCAGTAGTAAGCGAACGGCCTCCTTTTAATTTCTCAAATCTTTCGTGTGCACGCTGGATCGCTTTCATTTTCATTTGCTCATAATAGTCATTCGCAAATACAGGAGGAGTAGGTTGTTGTTGCGGCTCAACCGGAGCAGCAGCATGAACTGGCTCCTGGTAGAGGTTATGCACAACGATTTTTTCTTCCTCCATAGGCTCTTCCACAAGGAAAGTTTCAGCTACTGGTTGAGGATCAAATGCATACACTTCTTCTTTTTCTTCCTCAACTACTTCTTCCTCTAGGATAGGAGTTGACACTGCTACTGGAGGCTTGGGAAAATTGAAGGTAAAGGTTGTTCCTTCAGCGATAGGCTCTTCAATTACTTGTGCAGACTTTCCAGATTCCAGATGAATCACCGTTTTAATTTGCTCAGGTGCTGGAGCAGGTGCTGGAGTTGGAGCTGGTGCTTGGGCCTGAACTTGCACAGGAGCTTCTTGGTTACCAAAGGCGGAAATAGGAGCAGCATTTGGGATTGCTGGAGGTACACTTGCCAATCTATCCATCTCAAAGCCTGTGGCAATGACAGTTACGCGGATCGCTCTACCCAATTCAGGATCAATTCCCTGGCCAAAGATAACCTCCGCATTGTCTCCTGCTTTCTCCTGGATGTATTCAGTAATATCGCTCAACTCATCCATGGAAAGTTCCTCTTCTTCTCCAGAAATAATGGACAACAAGATTTTTTGAGCTCCTTTGATGTCTACATTATTAAGCAAAGGTGAAGAGATGGCATGGCCTGCAGCACGAATGGCACGGCCCTCACCTTCTTCAGTTGCAGAACCCATCACGGCAGCACCGGCATTCTTCATGACAGTCTTGACATCTTCAAAATCTACGTTTACATCCTGGTGAATGGTAATAATTTCGGCAATGGATCGAGCAGCTGTACTTAAAATATCGTCAGCCTTGCTGAACGCAGTACGAATTGCCAAGTTTCCGTAAATCTCTCTCAATTTATCGTTGAGGATGACCAGTACGGTATCGCAATTTTCACGAAGTGCTTCAATACCTGCTTGAGCTACTGCCATTTTCTTTTTCCCTTCAAACATAAAGGGAGCTGTTACGATACCAACAGTTAAGATGTCTAGTTCCTTGGCAATACGTGCTACAATAGGAGCAGCACCTGTACCTGTACCCCCACCCATACCGGCAGTGATAAATAGCATTTTGGTATTATCGGCAAGGAGCTCTCGGATTTCATCTTCTGTTTCTAATGCTGCGCGACGTCCTTGCTCTGGGTTAGCTCCAGCTCCAAGTCCCTCTGTCAAGTTGGCTCCTAGCTGGAGTCTCAAAGGTACAGGACTAGATTTCAAGGCCTGAGCATCGGTATTGACCACGACGAATTCCACATCCTTAATTCCTAAGCCATACATGTGGTTGACGGCATTACTACCACCGCCACCGACACCAATGACTTTAATAATGGATTTTTGGTTTTTAGGGAGATCAAATCTGTAATCTTTCATGTTATCTGACATAATATAAGTGGTGAATTTATTTATAGGCTAGGGTACTCTTTAGGTAATGAATGATATTTAATTTCCGTAGGCTGTATCATCGCCGATGTCATCTGAAATAATACCCTTCAAACGCTCTCCGATGTTTTTAAAGAAATCTTTGGAGATCCCCTCCCTTACTTGAATTTTTGGTTTTACACCAGTGTTGGCGACTCGGTTTTTGTACATTTCTTCCCGCATATCTAGGGACTTGAAACCTGCCAATACCAGTCCAACTGTGGTGGCATACATCGGACTTTTTACTTCTTCCAGAACTGATTTTCCCAAATGCTCATTTGGAAATCCGATACGGGTATCCAAACCTGTCATGTATTCAAAAAGCTGGGAGATAAATTGCATTTGGGAACCTCCACCAGTGAGTACAATCCCTCCTGCCAACTTCTTGTAGTAGCCACTCTGCATGATTTCGTTTTGTACGATTTCGATGATCTCTTCCATTCGTGCTTGGATGATGGAAGCTAGGTTGCGGATGGAGATTTCTTTAGGAGCACGATTCTTCAATCCTGGGATGGATACAATTTCATTGGGATTTGCCTCCGCTGCTATGGCCTTTCCAAAACGAGTCTTCAAGGTCTCAGCTTGGTTTTGCATGAGCATACAGCCCTCCTTGATGTCGGCAGTAATGATATTGCCACCCAAAGGAATCACTGCCGTATGGCGAATAATATTTTCATAGAAAATGGCGATATCAGTCGTTCCTCCTCCGATGTCGATCAAACAAACACCTGCCTCTTTCTCTTCCTCACTCAAAACAGAAAGTGAGCTCGCAAGGGGCTCAAGAATCAACTGCTTTGAGGTCAGCTGGGCACGCTTGACACATTTGTTAATGTTGTTGATGGCCGTTGTCTGGGCGGTGATCACATGGAAATCTGCCTCCAGACGATTGCCTGACATCCCTACAGGATCTTTGATGCCTCCTTCGTAGTCGACGGTATAATCTTGAGGCATCACGTGAATGATACTATTCCCTGGAGGAACAACAATATTGTGCATGTCTGCGGTCAGTCGCTGCACATCTTCAATAGTGATTTCATCCTCCGTAGGTTGACGCATGATGCTTCCATGCATGATTTTACTTTGAATGTGCTGTCCGGCAATACCTACAATCACCTCTGCAATGTCCACCTCGGCCATGTTGGAACATTCTTCCACTGCCTTTACAATAGCATTTACAGTTTTGTCGATATTGGTCACGATTCCTCGCTCAACCCCATCCGAAACGGACTTGCCCATGCCAAGGATTTCTAGCTTGCCAAATTCATTTTTTCTGCCAATCATGGCGCAGATTTTGGTTGTCCCAATGTCCAGACCTACAATAAGTTTGTCGTTTTCCATATCCAAGCGTTATTCACAAACAATTTGATTTTTATATTTTACACTGATCCGCTTGTAAGCGTCCCAACCTTTTCGAGGCAATATTTCTTTGTAGAGTAATGCGATTCGTTCAAACTTGCTCTCATAGTCATGAGCATTTCCAAATTCAATCACCTGCTTTCCTACTTGCTGGTGAATGCGAATGTCATTTCTCCCGTTAATCTCCAACTCGGTCACTTGAGCATTCCAAAATTTGTCCTGTGAAATGAAGCGAATCAAAGGAATCAACTCAGGGATCGCATCAATTCTCCCTTGGTCCATCAGGGATCCGATGTACACACCCTGTATTATTAAAACCCTACTCGTATAGCTAGGAGAAGTTGCAATCAGCAATCCTTCCTTGGTAATGTATCCATCTGCAGTCTCTGCCCTTGCTATTCGAGCCATCGGTTCGTGCTGGGTCAAACTCAATTTCAAGATTCCTTGCTGATCTACTGAAGCCTCCACAGTTCGAATAAAGGGGTGACCCAACAAACGCTTTTCGATATTCTTTAAGGGCAACTCACTTATCGGAAGACCCTTTTTCAACTCTGGGAAGGAGGAAGAAAGAATGGTTAAGATTTCTTTTTCTTCCACGAAATAGACTCCACTAACTGCCTCCAAGTCTATCTCTATAGCGCTGAAAGCTTTACTTAGATTTTGCTTTTCTACAAATCCAATGTATGCTCCTGCAACAAGGCAGAGCACTACGATTCCAAGTACCTTTTTCACCTTTGCCTTATTCATCTTTGCGTAGGATTAGGTCTAGAATTGGTCCATTCGGCGATACCAGGCACGAGCCTGTCAATATCTCCTGCACCTAAGGTGACCAGCACCTCTGGAGCGGAAGCTTTCAAGAAATCCATTACCTCGCTCTTCGGGATGCAAACCTTCTTAGCGGCTTGGATGCCTTCCAAAAGCATCTCAGACTCCACACCGGGAAGCGGTAGCTCTCTGGCAGGATAGATGGGTAAAAGCACTACCTCATCCGCAAGCGAAAGGCTCTCTGAAAATCCAGTAGCAAAATCCCGGGTACGGGTAAATAAATGCGGTTGGAAAATCACCGTTAACCGTTGAGAGGGATACATCGCTCGAACTGAACTTAAGCAAGCCTTGATCTCTTCTGGATGATGCGCGTAGTCGTCAATGAATATCTTTCCTGATTGTGAGGAGTGAATTTCAAAGCGCCGCTTTACGCCAAGGAAGGTCTTGATTCCCTCACGAACCTGCACTTCGCTGACCCCATGATCCAATGCGATGGCAATGGCAGCCAAGGCGTTTTCCACATTGTGGAATCCAGGGATAGACAATTCCAGCCCTTTGATCTGATTTTTGCTTCCGATATAATCAAACACGAAAGAGTTCGGCTTGGCAACAATATTTTCGGCGTGAATGCCGTCCGACCGAAGTCCATACTCGCGGATGTCCGTGGCTGCCAAAGCGGGCTCTTCCAAGCGGTACAGGGCATGGCTTTGTATGTAAATTTTACCCTTCTTGTCCACTAGCGCAAGAAATTGACGGAAGCCTTCAAGGATGGTTTGCTCATCCCCATAGATATCCAAATGGTCTGGATCTGCACTCGTCAAGACCGCTTCGTTTGGATGTAAATGAAGGAAAGAACGGTCAAACTCATCTGCTTCTACTACTACAACCGCCTCTTTGGATTTCCCTGAAAGGATTAGGTTGCTGTTGTAGTTCTGAGTAATTCCGCCCAAAAAGGCAGTAACTGGCTTCCCAGCCGACTTCAATAGATGAGCAACAAGGGAAGAGGTACTTGTTTTGCCATGGGTACCGGCTACAGCAATCGTGTATTGGTCCTTGGTAATCATCCCCAACACTTCGGCTCTTTTCTTGATCTGGAATCCCTGCTGGAAAAAATGAAGGAGGATGCTATCCTTTGGAATAGCTGGAGTCCATACGACCAACACCTCCTCAGGAGTTGATCTAAATTGGGAAGGCACTGACTCAACGGCATCGGTAAAAATAACCTGCATGCCTTCTGCTTCCAAGGCATCCGTCAAGGGTGAAGGGGTCTTATCGTAACCCGACACGGCATAGCCTTCCTGCTGAAACCAGCGCGCCAAGGCACTCATGCCTATGCCACCGATTCCGAGAAAAAATACGCTATGTATCCCTTTAAATGTCATTTTAGAAGTAATTCAAGTTCGGTTACAAGGGCATTTGCCGCATCCGGCATTGCCAATTTTTTGATTGCAGTTGCTAGCGATTGGGCCTTTTCCTCCTGCTGGAGCAACTCATCGATGTAATTTTTAAACTGTTCCACAGCAAGCGCATCTGGAAGCAACACTGCTGCCCCTTGATTCACGCAAGCCGTTGCGTTTTTCGTTTGGTGGTCCTCCGCTACATTGGGCGATGGAATAAAGATCACTGGCTTGCCCACCAAGCAAAGCTCAGAAACCGATAGTGCCCCTGCGCGAGAAACGATCAAATCCGCTGCAGCATAGGCCAGGTCCATTTCACGGATAAATTCACGCAAATGAATATGTCCCAAGCCTGAGGTGGCCAAGGCTGCTTCCATCTCCTTGAAATAAAATTTTCCAGACTGCCAGAGCACCTGATAGCCTTCTTTTTCCAGTTCAACCATGTGCTTGAGCATGGCCAAGTTGAGCGTTCGGGCTCCAAGAGATCCTCCCAAAACCAAAATGGTCTTGCGGCTTGTATCCAAGCCAAACTTTTGCTGTCCAAGCTCCTTTTTACCGGCTAAGTCCAGCAAATCCTTTCGAACTGGGTTGCCGGTAAGCTTTATTTTACCCTTGGGGAAAAAGCGATCCATCTCAGGATAGGCTACACAAATTCGGGCAGCCTTCTTAGCCAGGATCTTATTGGTCAATCCAGCATAGGAGTTTTGCTCCTGCAGGAGAGTAGGAATACCTTTGGACTGCGCAGCATAAAGCACCGGTCCACTTGCATAACCTCCCACGCCCACTACTGCTTGTGGCTGAAATTCGTTTACAATACGAGCAGCCATTCGAAGGCTTCTCCACAGTTTAATCGGAAAACTCAAATTGGCGAGGGCCAACTTTCGTTGAAGCCCAGCCACTGGAAGCCCTTGAATTCGGTAGCCCGCCTCAGGAACTTTCTGCATTTCCATTTTACCTTCAGCACCCACAAATAGAATCTCCGAGTCTGGATGTTTTTCCATCCAGGCGTTGGCAATGGCTAAGGCAGGGTAAATGTGCCCGCCGGTGCCTCCACCACTTATGAGAATTCGATATGTTGCTTCAGTTTTGATAGCTTGTTATTTATGCAGTTCGTAATTGATTTCCTTTTTTGACACCCTCAGAAGCCGCCAAAACTTCTTCCTGGTGGTCTCCACGGCTGACACTCAAAATAATCCCAAGAGCTGTACCCGTAAATATTAAGGAGGTTCCTCCCATACTAAGTAGCGGAAGGGGAAGTCCTGTAATTGGCCCTAGCCCTACCGCCACGGCCATGTTGACTAGGGCTTGAATGACCAGGGCAAAGCTCAAGCCTGCGGAAAGTAAGCCGCCGAAGGCTTTGTTGGAATTGGCTACAATGCGCATGCCTCGGTAGAGCAGTGCGAGGTACAGGAAGAGTACAGATACTCCTCCGACCATTCCGTATTCCTCCAAGATGATGGCGTAAATAAAATCTGAGTAAGGATGTGGCAGCGTATTTCGCTGTTCACTATTACCTGGCCCTTTACCCGCAATTCCACCCGTAGCGATAGCGATGTAGGACTGCTCTGCTTGAAAAGGCACCTTGCTATCGTCATCCTTTGAATCCATAAAGTTTTCAATTCGAGAGAGAAAGGTGTCTTTCCGTTGCCCTGCGAGAATAGCTATCGAAAGTCCAAGTATTCCAACCATCACCACCAATGCCAAGTGCTGCACAGGTACTCTTCCGATAAACATAATCAGTAGACAAGTAATCAGGAGTAAAATGGCGGTAGACATATTGGCCATGCCAATCAACGCAGTGATCACACCAATGGAAATGAAAATGGGGAGCAGCGTTCCTGCAAAATCAGTTATGTTATTCTGGCGCTTGGCAAGCATTGCTGCCAAAGCTGCGATCAAAGAAAGCTTGGCCAAATCCGATGGCTGGAAAGCTTGGTTAATTACTGGAATTACCAACCAGCGATTTGCCTCATTGATATTGGAACCAAACAAATAGGTAACCACTAAAAGTGGGATGGACAAGTACATGAACAACCTTGCGTAAAGGGCGTATTTACGGTAAGGAATTTTGTGCGCCAACCACATCACCACCAGCGATGCAAAAACAAGCTTGGAATGCTTGAATAGGTATTGTTCGGTATTGACCACTTCCTCCTTGTACACCAAAGTGCCCGTAGCAGAATACACCACTAGTATGCTAAACATAGATAGCAAAATCACGATGGCCCAAATGATTGGGTCACCCTTGAAATGCTCATCTATCCATGCCTTTAGCTGATTCATGCGCTTTGTTTTTGAAGTAATGCAGCCACTGCTGCTTTAAATTGATCTCCTCGATCTTCGTAATTCTTAAATAGGTCAAAACTGGCGCAAGCGGGAGACAAAAGCACTATCTCTTGATCTTCGGCCAATTCCTGTGCCCAGGCTACTGCCTGTCCTAGGTCTTGCGTTTCTCGGATTTGTGCGATGTGCGGCGCAAATGCCGTTTTCAATTTTTCATTGTTGGTGCCCAAACAGATCAAAGCTTTCACTTGACCATTTCCCACCAATGGGGTCAATACGGAATAGTCATTCCCTTTATCTACCCCTCCAGCAATCCAGATCATAGGCTCCTTGTAGCTGCCTAGTGCATAAAACGTGGCCTCCACATTTGTACCCTTGCTATCATTGATGTAACGTACCCCGTCAAGCACACGAACGAGTTCCATGCGATGGGCAGCATTTTTGAAAGTTTGGTAGCCACTGAGCAGCTGTGCTTCATTCAATCCAGCTAGGAGTGCAGCTACACCAGCACCCAGAGCATTTAACAAGTTGTGCTTTCCTTGGATGGTCAAGTCAGCTACTTGGATAGTTGCAGTGGCACCCGCTACTTGAAATACCAGTGATTCGCCCCCACTAAATCCACCTTGACTTGGTTTATGGTCTAATGAAATTCTATAAATCGAAGCCTGAACTGGCGCACGATCAATCCCTGTCTTCGAAAAAGGATCTTCCAAGTTGAGAATAGCGAAATCCTCAACAGCCATATTTTTGAATAAGGCCATCTTGGAATCGATGTACCGCTCCATTTGGTAGTTGTAGCGATCCAAGTGATCTGGAGTAATGTTGGTCAGGAGCGCGATGTGTGGCTTCAAACTCACTAAGCCATCGATTTGGAAACTGGAAATCTCAATCACCCACCAAGCATGATCTCCTTCGAGTAATTGTCCAGCCCAGCTCTTGCCTACATTTCCAGCAAGTCCTACATCCCATCCTGCTTCCTTCAGTAGGTGGTAAGTCAATAAGGTGGTGGTAGTTTTTCCATTCGTTCCGGTGATCGCAATCACCTTCCCTTTGCTGTAACGGCTCGCAAATTCAAGCTCATCCACTACAGCAATGCCCTGTAGCATGGCCTGCTGCACTACTGCAACGGAGCTCGGTATGCCCGGACTTTTGATGATCAAATCGGCAGCTAAAATGCGAGTCTCGTCGTGCTTGCCTTCTTCAAATTCAATTCCTGCTGTCTGAAGCTGCACTTTGCGTGCCTCCCCAATGTTACCTCCATCGGAAACAAAAACAGCATAGCCTTCCCTGTTGGCGAGCAATGCTGCTCCCAACCCACTTTCTCCGGCTCCAAGGACGACTAACCGCTTCATGAAGATTACCTCAGTTTAAGGGTGGCTAATGTGACTACTGCAAGTAGAATCCCTACAATCCAAAAACGACTAACGATCTTGGATTCGTGAATTCCTTTTTTCTGATAATGGTGATGAAGTGGGGACATCAGAAATACCCGCCGTCCTTCTCCATATTTTTTCTTCGTGTATTTGAAATAAGCCACCTGAATCATGACGCTTAGACTTTCCACTAAGAAAATACCGCACATAATTGGAATGAGTAGTTCTTTGCGAAGCGTCAAGGCCAGCACGGCAATGACACCGCCCAGCATCAGCGATCCCGTGTCGCCCATAAAAACTTGGGCGGGGAAGGAGTTGTACCATAAAAATCCCACGCAGGCTCCAACAAAGGCAGCCGTAAAAATCACCAGCTCACCGGAGTTGGGGATGTACATGATGTTGAGGTACTGGGAGAAAATGGCATTACCACTCAAATAGGCAAATATGGCAATCGCTATACCGATGATAGCAGAGGTTCCTGCCGCCAAGCCATCAATGCCGTCGGTGATGTTAGCTCCATTGGATACGGCAGTGATGATGAAAATAGCCACAAAAATATACAAGACCGGTGTCATGGAATCACCTAAGAATCCTAGGAAATCGGCGTAGTTGAGCTCGTTGTTTTTGAGGAAAGGGATAGTCGTTTTCAATGCTTTGACATCCTGGAACGACGGAGTTTCGATCACGCCACTTTCCACCGATACTGGTGTAGAAAACTCCCGGATCACTACATCGTCGTTGTAATACAGTGTGGCGCCTACAATGATGCCTATTCCAATTTGTCCTACGATTTTGAAACGTCCTTTCAGGCCATCCTTGTTCTTACGGAATACCTTGATGTAATCATCCAAGAAACCGATCAATCCCAACCAAACGGTCGTGATCAGAAGTAGGATAATGTAGATGTTGTTCAGGTTGGCAAATAGCAGGGTAGGAATCAAGATGGCTGCAATCATCATCAAGCCACCCATGGTTGGAGTGCCTTTCTTTTGACTTTGTCCTTCCAAGCCCAAGTCACGCACTGTCTCCCCAATCTGACGGTTGCGGATCCAGTTGATGATGTGGTGTCCAAAAGTGATCGTGATGACCAGCGACACCAAAGCAGCCATGCCTGCACGGAAAGAAATGTAGCGAAACACCCCAGTTCCTGGGATGTCCAACACACGATCTAAGTAGTCAAATAGTGAATACAGCATGTTAGGTTCCTGTCAGTTGAGTCAACAATTCCGTTACGACCTCGGCATCATCGAAATGATGCTTTACGCCTTTAATCTCTTGGTAATCCTCATGGCCTTTGCCGGCAATGAGCACTATATCTCCTTTTTGGGACAGCAAAAGTGCCGTTTTGATGGCCTCTCTTCGGTCTTCAATGGTGAGTGTCTTTCGGAAATCAGTAGGACCAACCCCGGCTTGCATGTCTTTGAGAATCTCGGCAGGCTCTTCAAATCGTGGATTGTCAGAAGTAAAAATGGCCTTGGTGCTTTCTGAAACCGCTATTTTAGCCATGGTCGGCCGTTTGGTTTTGTCCCGATTGCCTCCACAGCCTACGACCGTGATGAGCTGCTCATTGCCCGTGCGGATGGCATTGATGGTCTTGAGCACATTGTCCAAAGCATCCGGGGTGTGTGCATAATCTACGATCGCGGTGATCCCGCCAATGTGGATACGATCAAATCTCCCCTTGGCTCCTTTAATTGCAGACAATTCCCGGAGTACTTCATCTTCATCCTCGCCCAGCAAGACCGCGGTACCGAATACGCCCAATAAATTAGAGGCATTGAAAGCGCCTATCATTCGGAACCAAATCTGTCTTCCATTAACCTCCACCTCCAAGCCTTCGATGGTATTGGAAAGGATTTTTCCCTTGAAATCAGCAGAGGTCTTCAATCCAAAAGTTTGTTGGGTACCCCTGCAATTTTGTACCATCACTGATCCACGCTTGTCGTCACCATTCACTAGTGCAAAGGCATCTTTAGGAAGCTCATCGAATAGCTTTTTCTTCGCTTTGATGTATTCCTCAAAGGTGCCATGGTAGTCTAAGTGGTCGTGGGTGATATTTGTAAATACCGCTCCAGCCAACTTTAAGCCTGCAATTCGCTCTTGAACAATTGCATGGGAGCTGGCTTCCATAAAGCAATGGGTACATCCAGCATCGACCATTTTGCGAAGCAAGGCCTGTACACTCACCGCATCGGGTGTAGTGTGGGTAGCAGGCAGGATGGTTTCATTGATTTTATTTTCAACAGTAGAAAGTAGTCCAGTGCTGTAACCCATACGAACAAATAACTGGTGCAGTAAGGTCACCGTGGTGGTTTTTCCATTGGTGCCTGTGACAGCTACTACCTTTATTTTTTCGGAAGGATTGCCATAAAAATTGGCTGCAATAATTCCTAGAGCCTTGGCGGAATCCAACACTTGGATGTAGGTGATCCCTTCAGCTAGAGAAGCAGGAAGTTGTTCACAAATGATAGTAGTCGCCCCTTTTTCCAAGGCAAGCGGGATAAAGTCGTGTCCATCCACCTGCGTGCCTTTTACGGCTACAAAGGCAGCATTTTCAATGACCTTGCGGCTATCAAAGACCACATCACTCACCCTTCTCTCCATGTCACCATAGGTAGCGGTCAGCGATACTTTGTACAATATGTCTTTGAGCACGTTCATTTATCCAAGTACAAGTTCAATGGTGGTATCCGGGGTCAAGCGTGTTCCTGGAGTGATGGATTGGGTTAGGACTTTGCCCTTCCCATTAAAATTCACTTTCAGGCCTTTATTTTCTAGAATGTATAATGCATCGCGAAGAGACATGCCGGCTACATTGGGTACTACGGCACTTTCAGTTTCTACCAGCTGCAGCTGAATCTGACCAGTTGCGCCCAAAGAGGCTGCAATCCAATCCTCCTGGGCAGGGGATTTGAGTGGTAACTTGAGGTAATCAAAAATGCCTTGCAATTCCTCTCCTTTGCCAGCAGCCACATAAGGGAACTTTGCGCTTGCTGTCTTAGGCAAAATTTTGGATTGGTTCACCACATTCAATTCCAGATCCGTCGCGAAGATCTTGTCCGCAATCGCCTTAAATACAGGAGCTGAAACATCCCCTCCATAGGCAGCAATTCCTTTGGGACTATCGATGACCACAATCATGCTATACTTGGGACGATCTGCAGGAAAGTAGCCCGCGAAACTGGTGTAATAGGTTTCTTGGTAGCTTCCATTGATGACTTTTTGAGCTGTACCCGTCTTACCCGCAATTTTATAATTGGGATTTTTGATGTTTCGAGCGGTACCATTTTCCACTACCCCTAAGAGCAATTCTTGGAGTTGAGTGATTGTTTTGGGCGAAGCAATGGCCTCACGGATCACTTGTGGCTCGAAAGTCTGAATGATTTGGGCACCGTTGCTAACAGACTTCACAAAAAGTGGCTTTACCATTTTACCACCATTAGCCACAGCGTTGTACAAGGAAAGCGTATGGATGGGATTCAATTTAGATTCGTAACCGATGGATATCCAAGGAAGAGAAGTTCCATACCAAGTTTTAGTGCCTGGTTTTTTAAAATAGGGCTTGCCTTCCCCCATCAACTGGAGATTTAAGGGTTGCGCTAAGCCCACCTTATCTAAGTAAGCCAAAAACTTGGATGGGCTAGAACCAAAATGCCTATCTACCAATTTCGATATGGCTACATTGGAAGATTTTTCAAATGCCTGACGGATGGTGATAGTTCCATAACCACCGTTTTTAGCATCGTTCATCGGCCGGCGGTAGAAGTAATGCACTCCATTACCCGTTTCAATCAGATCGTTAGGGCTTACTTTATTTTCTTCGAGCAAGGCAAGCATGGAAAATAACTTGAAGGTAGATCCAGGCTCAACGCTCCCCATATCGCCTACCGCATAGTTGTAACTCTCTACATAGCCCGTTCCGGCGGCATTCTTTTGTAAATTTGATATTGCCTTTACATGTCCCGTTGCGACTTCCATGACAATCACTGAACCAAAGGCCGCCTCACGATCTTTAAGCTGGTTCCTCAAAGCAGTTTCGGCCACATCTTGAATATTCACATCCAAGGTGGTTTGAATGTCGTATCCATCCAGTGGCTTGACGTCGTCATCATCAAAAAGTGGCTTCCATACCCCGCCAGATAGCCGCTGAAATAATGCTTTTCCGCTTTGTCCTTTGAGCTGAGTATTGAAACTGTATTCGATTCCGGAACCTACCCCGTCTTGGTTTAAGGTTCCCAAAGTCCTACTTGCCAATGAGGTGAACGGCTGGTAACGTCGTTCAATCTTTTCAAAAATCACCCCGCCATCAATTCTGCCTTCTTTGAAGATTGGCCAAGTTCGCATGGCCTGCATCTCTTGGTAATTGATCTGCTTCCGGTTGATCATCAAATACTGCTTTTTGTTGGACCGAGCATCATTGATCATGCGCTTGTAAGCAGTTGCACTCTTATCCTTGTAAAAGTTGGCCAATTGTTCGGCCAAGGCATTTAAACCAGATTTATAGTCCTCTTCATCCACCACGGTCGGGTCAATGGCCACCTGGTAAAACGGTAGACTAGTAGCCAATAAGCTCCCATCGGAGGCATAGATATTGCCACGAGTGGCAGGTACTTCTCTGTATTGAAAATTAACTTGGGCTGCTTTGGCCTTCCACTTCTCGCCCTCCACCAGCTGAACTACCGCCACCTTGTAGGGAATGGCGCATGCCGCCAAAGCCACAAGGATGAAGATCACCCGAACTCGGATCACTATGGAGCGTTTGATGTTCACTTTTTAGGAAGTTCTAATTTTACTGGAGGTTGATTCAATTCATAAATTTCAAATGCAGCTACGCGCTTCGATACTTCGGACTGCATGCTGCTTTTCATGTATTCGGCTTCTAGTGTGGTGACATCAGCTCTGATATCGGCCACTTCTTGCTTTGCCTTATCGATTTCACGAATCTTATTTTCTGCACGCAGGTTGCTGTAGATGTAGATCAAGGCCAGTAGTGCCACAAAGCCCACGGGAGGAACCAACTGAACAGGTACACCCTCACCTAGGATCTTTTTTACATCTAGCTTTTCTTCCATCCAGGAAAAAATCGTCTTCCCTGAGCGGCCCTTTGGACTGCTCCCTTCTTTCAGCTTGTTCTTGAAGGTGTTCTGACTCATTTTCCTACTTTTTTGGCAATTCTCAATTTGGCACTCCTTGCTCTAGGATTCAGGGCTAGCTCTTCCTCCGAAGCAGTAATCGCCCCTCGGCTAACCGGCTCAAGTGGACGAAGGAGATTTCCATAGAAATCCTTCTCTACCTCTCCCTGAAACTTCCCCTTGATCATTAAACTTTTTACCAAGCGATCCTCTAAGCTGTGGTAGCTCATCACTACCAGACGACCTTCAGGCTTCAGGAGCTCCACTGCACTGAGCAGCAGCTCTTCCAAAGCCCCCATTTCGTCGTTTACTTCTATTCTCAAGGCCTGAAATACCTGAGCGTAATATTTAAATTCTTTCCCGCGAGGAGCAAATCGCTTTAAAAATGCTGTAAACCCTTCCGTAGTCGTAAAAGGCTTGACCGAGCGCTCCGCCACGATGGACTGAGCAAGGGTCTTGGCATTCTTGATCTCCCCGTACATCCCTAGGATTTTGTGTAGCCTTCCCTCATCAGCAGTTGCAAGCAACTCCTTGGCACTGAGTTCCGCCGACTGGTTCATCCGCATATCTAGATCCCCTTGAAAACGAGTTGAAAACCCTCTTTCTGGAGCGTCTATTTGATGGGATGAAATGCCTAGGTCTGCTAGTATTCCATCTACTTGTTTGATTCCATGCAAGCGCAGGTACCGTTTGATATCCCTGAAATTGGCCTGCACGAAGGTGAAGCGAGGATCTTGAGGGGCATTGGCCAAAGCATCGCTGTCTTGATCAAAACCGAATAGCTGTCCTCCTTCCAAACGAGCCAAAATAGCCTTAGAATGCCCACCTCCACCAAAGGTCACATCGACATATACTCCATTGGGGAGAATAGCCAAGCCTTCAATGCATGGGTCAAGCATCACTGGGATATGGTAAGCCGGGGTTGACATAGCGCTTAGGAGAGGTACTTTTCCATGAGGCTAGACAAGTCCGCCGTATCCACAATGATGTTCTTTAGGTACTGTTCAGGATTCCAGAGTTCAATTCGAGTTCCCATGCCAACGACCACCACATCCTTCTCCAGGCTGGCATAGGTTTGGTACAGCTTCGGAATCAACAATCTCCCTGCATTATCCAACTCCACCTCGACGATGGAATTGAAGAAAGAGCGTTGCAACATGCGCTGCTCTGCATTATTGATATTCAGGGATTTGATTTGACTCTCCAACTTTTTGTATTCTACCAGGGGATAGAGGGCCAAGCACTTGTCCTCAGCCATGCGGAGCATAAGCGTCATGCCATTGGCCTGAGGAATTGCCGCCTTAATCTTGGCGGGCAATGCCAAACGACCCTTGGGATCTAGCTTGCTATCGTATTGACTGTTGAACATGGACGGACTACTATTTGGTAAAATCTGAAGTGAACAAAAGTAAGGAAAGAAGTTTTAAAATTTACCACTTTCACCCACTTTTCCCCACTTTGTTTCAAAAGTAGCCAAAAGATTACTAGTCAGCAATAGTTTTTGCTAAAAAATCGAAGAAATATTTACGGGTATTTTTGGGCCCCAATTGAAAAAATGGTTTTACAAAATCTGTCTATTTACCATAAAATCAAGTAGTTAAACGATAATTTTTGTCCCTACTTTATTTTTTGAGCAAGACAAGCGCTACTGGACATTCGCGAATTTTTTTTGAGGAGCATTTTTTCTGACTTGGGCGATTTTTTTACAAAAAAAAACCTGTCTAGATGGACAGGTTTTCTAGGTGAAATTCAACCTTAATTTTTCCCTTTTTTGAGTTCTTCTTGCAGCAGCAATTGGAACTCCTGTATTCGGGCTTGTTGCTCTTTTTGCCAAACTTCCATTCGCTTTTGGAACTCTTCCATCCTAGGCTGGTTAGCCAGTTCCCATTGCTTTATTTTTTCTTCGAAGGCCTTCAATTTAGGTCCTTGTGATTCTTCCCAAGCCTTCATTTTGGATTCAAACTCTTTCATTTGAGGTTCGTTCGCCTTTTCCCATTCCTTCATTTTTGCCTCAAATTCTTTGAGTTTAGGGGCAAATTCCTTCTCGAATTTTTCTTCCCATTCTTGCACCTTCATCTCAAATTCCTTAGACCAATTTTCTGCCCCTTCTTTTACTGATTTTCGCCATTTTTCTTTTTCTGCTTTACTCATTTTGGTAGTGTCACTCTGAAAAAGCATGCCTTCAAAAACTTGGGAAGGAACTTCAAATCCTTCCATTGGAACAGGTGGGATTTCAAAGCCGATCATAGGCATAGGAGGCATGGGAGGTATAGGGGCCATGGCTGGCATTGGGGCCATAAGATCCATTGGAAACATAGGGGCCATTGCTGGCATAGGGGGTATTGGAGCCATAGCAGGCAATTGCTCGCCTTTCATCTGAATACTTGAAAGCTTTTCTAGAGCCGTTATTGCTTTTGGACTCAATAGAACGGTGTCTCCTCCATGAATCAATTTACCGCCTTTGATCAGGTAGGTTTTCCCATCATCTAGGGTCAAGGTGAAGTCCATCTCCTGGCTGGATTGAATTAGTGTGGTCCTTGAGGAATCATTCCCAGTATTTCGAGTAGTATCTTGAAGATAAACTAAATCGGAGAGTTCCAAGTTTTGCTCAAAAGAAGCCCGCATGGGGGCAGGATCTTGAGGTGCACTTGCCACCAGGCCAGCACAAAGCAATAGGGTGAGTACCATAGGGATAGAAATTAGTGGGGTTTGTGGATAGTTTTCAGTTGGATAACCCAGCATGCGCTTGATGCGAAGCAAGGTTGGATTTCTTTTATTGCCTGCCGCAAGTGAAAGTTCAGGTGGAGGTTGACTTGCAAACTGAAGCACTTCTGCCAAGGCATTCGCCAAATCTGTGGCAGAAATTCCCGCTTTTAGAGCCAGTTCATCGGCTGCATTTTCGCGAAGTTCCTTCACCGTCTGGCTCATCCACCAATAACAAGGATGAAAGAAAAACAACACTTCCAAGGTTGAAAGCAGCAAGTTGCTGAGGTAATCATTTCGCTTCACATGTGCGAGTTCGTGTGCGATTACTGCTTCCAAATGCGCGGGTGAAAGTTGAAAAACTAAAGCAATAGGAAGGAGAATGACCGGAGTCATGACCCCAAAAGTGAGGGGAGAATGCGCTTTTCCGGTAGTTCGTATTTCAATTTTCCTTGAAATCCCTAGGGTTGCTACCAACCGATCCGTGAGGGTCTGAATCTCCAGATTTTCGAAGGGCAGGGAGGTTTTTCTCAAATTTCGGATCTCTGCAAATTGACTGATCAAGCGAAAAAGGAATAAAATCGCTCCGAAAAGCCAAAAATTAACCACTAAGGAAAGATTTTGCTCGGTCCAGAAAATTCCCTGTGCAAGCAACCTCTCCCAATCCAAGGCAGGGCTTGAATTCACCGAATCGACAGACAAAGAAAGTATTTCTACCGGTCTGGTCCAGAGGT
This sequence comes from Algoriphagus sp., assembly GCA_044353615.1. Taxonomy (GTDB): domain Bacteria; phylum Bacteroidota; class Bacteroidia; order Cytophagales; family Cyclobacteriaceae; genus Algoriphagus. Next base: position 17,680 of record JBILBQ010000048.1, read on the forward strand.
ACAAAAAGGTGGCCAACGTAGCCAAGAAGGAGAGCATTAGAGCTCCCACAGCCATTCCATAGGTGAGCGCAGGCGATGCTTTTCGCGACACTTTCAAGGCCAACCACAATACCCCAGCTATTACCAGCAATTGCCAAATGGAATGAACCAGAGTCCAACCTAGCGCATGGAGCAGTTTATCGGAAATCCAATCGGTCATACTAGTCATCGGTTTTCTTTTTCAAGTTGATCCAAAAAGGCCCTAATTTCTTTTAACTCTTCCTTAGAAGGCTTCTCTTGGCCCAAGGCCTGCATGGCCAAAGAGGTAGAGGAGCCTCCAAAAGCGATGGAAAGCAGGTTTTTAACCAAAGATTTTTGCGTTTCACCCTGCTGAACCACCGGCCGATAGCGATGCGTACGGTTTTCTTCGTCTCGAAGCAGCATTCCCTTCGCATGCATAAGCTGCATCATTTTTAGGGTGGTGGTGTACCCGGTTTCCTTGGTTTCTGCTAAGCGCTCATGGATCTGGCGCACACTGGCATCTTTCAATTCCCAAAGAATCGATAAGATCTCTAATTCGGACTCGGTAGGCTTGGTCATGTTTTAAGTACGATTTATTTCGTACCAAAGTTATACGAAGGATTTCGTATTATCAAAAAATAGTACGATTATTTTCGTACTTAAACTTAAGTCCGACTACGATCCTGCTTTAGATCGGTTTTGAATCGCTTTTTCTCCCTTTTTTTCTAGGGATTTTCTAAAAAGTTCTCCAATCCAAGGCCAAGTTCCAGCGATTTTGGCAAGCAATCCCCTGGATTCTGGAATACAGACCAGCACCCGTGGACGCACCATCACTCCCAAGATCACCTGCACTACCTCCTCAGCTTCCAGCACTTTTTTGGGGCCACTGAAGGTCAACTTGGCTTCCTCGGGATAACCCAACTGCAAGTCCAACATCGGCGTATTCACCAAATCGGGACAAATCACGCTCACCAACACCCCATAGCGCTTCAACTCTGCCGCCACGGACAAGGAAAATCCCCGCACCGCAAATTTGGAGGCCGCATACAAACTCAATCCTGACACAGGAGCCAATCCCGCCAAGGAGGAAATGTTCAAAATATGTCCAAAACCTTGTTCCTTCATCACCCTACCCACTACCGTGGTTCCCAAAATACTGCCTTTGGCATTGCAGTTTAAGTGGAAGTCAATATCTCCCAACGCGTAGTCCTCCACAAATCCAGGGCGAATCACCCCTGCACAATTGATCAAATGGGAAATTGGCAATCCCAACTTCTTGGCGGTTTCCACTACCCGATACCAGGTGGCCTCCTGAGCAACATCCCCATCCACCCAGCCCACCGCTTCGCCGCCATGAGTAAGATTTTCAAGTTTCTCCGCATCCAAATCCACCAGAATTAACGGGATTTTGCGCTCCAAAAATGCGTGAACTAGCTGCTTACCAATG
>JBILBQ010000131.1:0-5934 GCA_044353615.1 Algoriphagus sp.
CTTTGAGCGAATGTTGTATTCGAGTTTCGGCTACTAGGAGAGTACCAACCTTTATTCTTGTTCTTCATCAACCCCCATCTCACTCACAATGACTTTCTCTAAAATCACCATACAGGTAGTAGTTTCAGCAGATAAGAGCAAGGCTTGGGATTACTACACCTTACCCGAGCACATTGTAAATTGGAATTTTGCTTCTGACGAATGGCATTGTCCCAGAGCCAGCAATGATTTGGTTGTTGGAGGAAAATACTTCGCCCGTCTGGAGGCCAAATTCGGGGAGATTGGTTTTGACTTTGGCGGCACCTACACCGAGGTAAGACCTCAAGAGGGATTTACTTACCAGGTGTCTGACGGTAGAGAAGTCACTGTTAACTTTTTGGAAGAGGAAGGGAAGACGCAAGTGCAGTTGATCTTCGATGCCGAAAATGAAAATCCCCACGAACTTCAGGCCCAAGGTTGGCAGACCATTCTCAACCAGTACAAGAAGTATACTAAAGCCAATTAAAACAGCAGTTCCTCCTTTCGAATTCGCTTACAGCAGGTCGTTTGCCAAGTTAGCCAGTTCAGAGCGCTCCCCTTTTTCCAGTTTCACGTGTGCATAGAGCGGATGATCCTTTACCCGATCGATGAGGTAGGATAGTCCGTTAGATTGTGCATCGAGGTAAGGGGTATCAATCTGGAATACATCCCCAGTGAAGATGATTTTTGTATTTTCTCCAGCCCTAGAAATAATGGTTTTGATTTCGTGTGGGGTGAGGTTTTGAGCCTCATCGACGATAAAGAAAATATTGGAAAGAGATCTTCCACGTATGTAGGCGAGTGGTTGGATGACCAGTTTTTCCTGGTTGACGAGCTCGGTGATTTTTTGATATTCCTTATCGGTCTCCTTGTATTGATTTTGGATAAACTTCAAGTTGTCCCAAAGCGGCTCCATGTAAGGATTGAGTTTGGACTTGATGTCTCCCGGAAGGTAACCGATGTCTTTGTTGGACAAGGGGACGATGGGGCGAGCTAGAAAGATTTGTTTGTATTCACGTCGTTGTTCCAAGGCGCCTGCCAAGGCAAGGAGGGTTTTTCCTGTACCCGCTACCCCCTGAATGGATACGAGCTTGATCCGTGGATTTAGGATGGCATGCAACGCAAAAGTCTGTTCTGCATTGCGGGGCTTGATGTTGTAAGCTAATTGCTTGTCCACTCGGCTGAGGACATTTTCATCGGAATTGTAGTAGGCGAGTACCGAATGTTTTTGACTCTTTAAAATGTAAAAGGCATTCGCTTTTCGCTTTCGATTTCCAAGGATTACTTTCGCCTCAATAGATCCGCGCTCATACAAGGTGTTTATAGCTTGTGGATCCAGGTCTTCTAAGAGGTATTTGCCTGTATTTTCTAGTTCAACAATGTTTTTGATCTTCCCTGTTTCGTAATCCTCGGCAAGGATATCCAACGATTTTGCCTTTAGGCGGAGGTTGATGTCTTTGGAAACCAGGATGACTTTACGGTCCTTCTCATGCTGCTTGAGGTATAGTGCAGCATTCAGGATCTTGTGGTCGTTCTTTTCCTCTCCAAAAATGATGTTGGCATTCAGGTTATTGTCCGGGTTCATCAACACCTTGAAGTTCCCCTTTGTTTTTCCATTCAAGGGGGTCCACTCGTGGATCATGTGATCTTGAGATAGTTTATCTAGCAGTCGGATAAACTCGCGGGCTTCAAAATTTTTGGTGTCGTTGCCTTTTTTAAACTGATCCAGCTCCTCCAGTACGGTGATCGGGATGACCACGTCGTGCTCAGCAAAGTTCATGATGGAGTTGTGAGTGTACAGGATAACGGAAGTATCTAGAACAAAGATTTTCCGATCTTTATCGGATTTGGCTTTAGGCATCTGCAGGAAAAGTATAGGGGTGAATGCTCTTAAAATTTATAAAAATATCCCCAGCTCTCTGCTAGTTTCCACAATAATTTATGGTTAAGAAATTTGGAACTTAGGCTACCTAATTGACTATCAATTGGATAATCAATCGTTGACAAAAAAATGGTCCACCGCTAACAGACCACAGTCCACAGTTGATCGTAGTCTTAATACGATTTGACTCATTAATTACCATTGGCTGCCGACTGTCGACTGTGAACCGTTGACAATATTCAATTGGCTGTCATCTGTGAACTGTCAACTGTTGACAAAAAATGGTCCACCGCTAACAGACCACAGTCCACCGCTGATCGTAGTCGAAGTACGATTTTACTCATTTATTGCAATTGGCTGTCGTCTGTGGACTGTCAACCGTTGACAAGTCGACACATGCCCTTTTTGTCCTGCAAAAACCAAGGTTTAGCGATTAGTCGAGTAATGCTCGGATGTCGTCATTGTCTAGGCTCTTCATGAAGCTTTCCTCATTGTTGATAAGCTCCCCTGCAAGGGCCAATTTGCGGTCTTGAAGGGCCATGATTTTTTCTTCTACTGATCCACGGCTGATAAACTTGTAGATGATGACCTTGTTCTCTTGGCCGATGCGGTGTGCCCGATCGATGGCCTGGGCTTCGACGGCAGGATTCCACCAAGGGTCAAGTAGAAAAACATATTCCGCCTTGGTCAAGTTGAGGCCGACCCCACCTGCTTTTAGCGAGATCAAAAACACCTTGCAGGTATCGTCTGTCTGGAATTTTTCGACCTGCGCCTGTCGGTCTCGAGTCGCACCATCCAAGTAAGCATAAGGGATATTTTCCCGATCTAGAAATTCCCGAACGATGGAAAGGTGGCGCACAAACTGGCTAAAAACGAGTACTTTGTGATTTTCGGAAATGGTCTCCCGAAGCATGTAGGTAATGTCCTCCAGCTTTCCAGACTCCCCGGTATAGTCCTCGCGAACCAACTTGGGATGGTTGGCAATCTGCCGCAGCTGAGTCAAGCCTCTTAGCAAGGTAAACTGCTGGCTTCCTCTACCAGTACCTGCTAGTTCTCCAATGATTTTTTCGCGGTAGTAGCTTTTTACCTCTTCGTACACCTTTTCCTGTTCGGCAGTCATGTCCGAATATTTGATGTTCGTGATTTTTTCGGGTAGATCCTTGGCCACCTGAGATTTCAGTCGACGAAGGATAAAGGGCTTGATCATCGCATGCAAGCGAGAAGCCTTTTCCTTGTCGTGCTGCTTTTCGATGGGATGCAGAAACTGCTTTTTGAAAATCAGTTGGTTGCCCAGAAGCCCTGGGTTCACAAAGTTCATCTGGGACCACAGGTCCATGGTGCCGTTTTCTACCGGAGTACCCGTAAGAATCAGTCGACGCTTACTTTTCAGTTTATTGACAGCTGTTGCAATATTGGAATTTGGATTTTTGATCGCTTGCGATTCATCCAAAATGATGTAGTTGAAATAAAACTCGCTCAGCTGGTCAATGTCCATCCGCACGATGCCATAGGAAGTGAGCACTACATCGTAGCCTCGGAATTTCCATGGATCCTTGTTGCGCTGGGTTCCTGAATACACCAATATATTTAGATCAGGGGCAAATTTTCGCGCCTCCAATTCCCAGTTGTAAATCAAAGAGGTGGGCATCACCAAGAGGGAAGCAAAACCTGGGTTTTCCTCCTTCTCATAGGCGAGGAGCGCTAGCGTTTGAACCGTTTTACCTAGACCCATGTCATCGGCAAGACATCCTCCAAACTGGTATTCGTTCAGGAATCGGAGCCAATTGTAGCCTGCGTTCTGGTAAGGACGGAGTGAACCTTTAAAGGTATTGGGAAGGGCATAGTCATCAATGGCGTCAAAGTTACGGAGCCGCTCCAGCTTCAAACTTAGGTTGAGGCGGATCAGCTCTCCGTTTTGCAGCTCGCGCGCAAAGGCCAGGTGGTGTTTTCGTAAGACCAATTCCTCTGCACTGCGCTCTTCGATGAAGTTAAAAAGCTCTGAATAGTTGACAAACCAGGAAGCAGGAATCACCGCGATTTCTCCGTTTGGAAGTTCAAACTCGTGCTTTCCTTGGATGAGGAGCTTTCGAAGTTTGGCAAAGGGAACGAGGTAAATTCCAAATTTGATAAGTGCCTTTACATCAAACCAATCAATATTTTCATTGACTTCGATCGTGATTTGGGCTTTGCCAATGTGGTAGGTCTTGCCGTTTAGGCCTCCTTTTTGAACGATTTTGATTTTGTTCTCACGGAGGTAGTCCTCCTGATTTCCTAGCCACTCAAACGCTTGTGTTTTGGGCATCGCGGTTTTGCCATGCATAAATTCCAGCCCTTTTTTCTTCAGGATGGTCAAGTAGCGCTCCTCCAATTTGGTAGTACGCACTGTTTTGAAAAAAGTAAAGTTGCCGTCTTTTTCCTCATAGCGGCAGGAATTGCCACTGCCTTCTCCGGCATGGAGGAGGGTTCCGAAATCAAACTCGCCATACTTAAACCGAGGCTCCAAGACAATTATATCTTCTGAGGAAGAAGAAATTTCCTCTCCAAACAAAGTTTCTACAGATACGCCTCCTGGTAAGCCGCTGACCGCCAAGAGCGCCTCTGGAGTCCCCTGTTCGGTGTGGATATCAAACCCTTTGGCGACTACCTCAAATTGAGTGATTAAGGAGTTGACAAATTTGCGGTAATATTCGGGCTCGAACTTTCGTTCGATTAGAATGGCATTTTTAGTGAGGAAGGGCTGTAATTTTTTGCCGTCAATTCCTTTTTCAAAGTGAAACAGCTGTTGGTTGACAATCAACCATGCAGGGTCCTTGCAAATCAAGTAGCCTCCTTTGTGTTGCCAGGCGAGTTTTTGTCCCTGAAATCTTATAAGCGGATAATACTGGGTGTTGAACTCTCCCTTGTCGAAGTGAAATTGAATGGTGGCTGGCTCGGTTTGAATACTTATTTCTCTACCGGAGGGGTTGCCATCTGAGGCGGTTTCAAACAGGCGCTTTCCTCCAATTAAGGATAAAATTTTGGCACGTTTGATCTCTAGATTTTTGAAAAGTAGCTCCTGGATAGTCGGGTCAGCTGTCTTGGGATCAAAGATTTTTTGGAGAAAATCCTTTGGCTTCAAATTCCCCTTCTTCATGTAGGGCTTGACCAACACGTCTTGTTGCATGTTGTCTATCAGCCGGATCAATTCGTAATCTTGTTCATCCAAGCCGGAATCAAACTCTTTGGCATTGGCAGAACTAATGTTCTGATAAGCGTAGGTCAGCCTTCCTTTGTCATCTAGGGGAACTACGTAAGACTCAAAAAGTAGCCCCAAGTACTCATGACTGAATATGGAATAAATTAGCTGGAAAGGCTGATCTGGATCAACAATCATAAGTATTAAAAAACTATATATAAACTACAAACTATAAGATGCTTCTATTTCCTCCCATCGAGGATACTTTATAGATACACGAAAAGGAAAATTACGGATAAAAGAGAATAATTTGTCGTTTTTACTGATTTTTTTGAAGAAAAAAAAGAGAGACTCATAGGTCTCTCTTTTTACTAAATAGTTTTTAGCAGTATTTACTCTTCAATCTCTTCTTGGTTCTTAGCGGGTATTTCAGGTTTGACTTCAGGGAAAAACCGATTTTGAAATAGTAGGATGATGCCTACCCCAATAAATATGGAGGAATCCGCCACATTGAAAATGGGCCATAAGGCGGTATATCCTCCTCCCCACAGCGGTACCCATTCAGGGATGTATCCTTCCCAAATGTCAAAATAAAACATGTCAACTACCTGCCCATGAAACCAGGGGGTTGGGGCATTGTAGGGGGCGTTGTCAAGCCATACGCCATAGAATACCGAGTCCACTAAGTTGCCAATGGCCCCACCCAGAATCAGGGCAATGCAAAAAGTATAGCCCACATGTGTTTTTTGCTTAATCAAGTAGTAGAGGTAGTAGCCTATGCCGAACATCGCCACCAAACGGAAGGAGGTCAGGATCATTTTCCCGTATTCCGAACCCAGCTCCATCCCAAAAGCCATTC
>JBILBQ010000049.1:0-19071 GCA_044353615.1 Algoriphagus sp.
GACCAAGGCGGCATCTCGAGTAAAGTAAACCATCCACCCTGCCCCTCATTTGGGCAATTCAAAAGTTAACCGATTCATTATGAAATCAACACACAGAAATTTCTCCTTTTACTTGCTTTTTGTTTTGGCTGCATGGCTTACTTCGTGTAGCGCATCAACCGAAAAAAAGCAAGCTGAAGAAGGAAACCAAGTAGTAGACTCTACGGCGAATAAGACCATTTTATTTTTTGGAAATAGCCTCACTGCAGGCTATGGAATTGATCCGGAAGAATCCTTTGCCGGTCGGATTCAAACCCGCTTGGATAGCTTGAAAAAAGAGTTTCGCGTGATCAATGGAGGACTAAGTGGGGAAACTACCGCCGGCGGACTAAGTCGTTTGGACTGGTTTTTGGAAGAGGAGCCCTATTTATTTGTGCTAGAATTGGGTGGTAACGATGGATTAAGGGGGATTGCACTCACCGAAACCAAGAAAAACCTTTTAGCCATTGTGGATAAGGTTCAAGCCAAATATCCAAACACCAAAATCATCTTGGCAGGAATGCAGATTCCTCCGAATATGGGGCAGGAATACACGGAAGAATTTAAAGCCATTTACCCTGCTGTCGCAAAGGAAAAAAACATTGAGTTGATCCCTTTCCTACTTGAAGGTGTGGCGGGTAACCCGGATCTAAACCTTCCCGACGGCATCCACCCCACCGCAGAAGGACATCGTTTGGTCATGGAAACCTTGTGGCCCTACATTTCAAAAGCCCTTTAAACTTTAGGCTTTCTAAGTTGCTTGGTAATTGCTAGATTAGTTCGTTTCAACCCCATCCGTTTATGTCTTTACAAATCAAAGAAACCCAAGATAGTTACGACGTCATCATTGTTGGTTCGGGTGCTGGCGGAGGCATGGCCTCTAAAATTCTTTCCGAAGCTGGACTTTCAGTCGCAGTCGTAGAAGCAGGTGGAGATTTTGATCCCGCCAAAGAAGAAGACCGAACCCAGCTTCGTCCACCTTGGGAATCCCCAAGAAGAGGTGCGGGCACCAAAATACGTCCCTTTGGAGATTTTGATCAGGCCATCGGAGGATGGGAAATAGAAGGCGAGCCCTACACCCGCAAGGATGGAACGCAGTTTGACTGGTTCAGATCCCGCATGGTGGGTGGTCGCACCAATCACTGGGGGCGAATTTCCCTTCGCTTTGGACCCAATGACTTCAAACGTGCCAGCATCGATGGCATGGGTCACGACTGGCCCATTGGCTACGAGGACTTGAAGCCGTATTACGACAAGGTCGACAAGCTGATCGGAGTTTTTGGTTCCAAAGAAGGGATTTTCAACGAGCCAGATGGCTTTTTCCTCCCTCCACCCAAGCCCAGACTCCACGAACTTTTCATTAAAAGAGGAGCCGATAAGGCAGGAATACCTATGATTCCTGGAAGACTTTCCATGCTTACCAGACCCATAAATGCGGAGCGTGGAGTTTGTTTTTTCTGCAATCAATGCAACCGTGCCTGTCAAGCCTATGCCGATTTTTCCTCAGGAACCTGCCTAATTCATCCTGCCATGAAAAAAGGAAAGGTGGATTTATTTACCTATTCCATGGTTCGAAAAGTAACTACGGATGACACGGGCAAAGCCAATGGCGTCTCCTTTGTATCCAAGATAGATCGAAAAGAATACAAGTTGAAGTCAAGAGTAGTGGTCCTAGGCGCTTCAGCCTGTGAGTCCGCACGGATCTTGATGAATTCCAAATCAAAAGCCCATCCAGATGGGATTGGGGCGGATTCGGGGGTTTTGGGCAGGTACCTGCATGACTCCACTGGTGCCGATCGCATGGGCATTCTCCCCGAGCTGATCGATCGAGATCGCTACAACGAGGATGGCGTAGGCGGCATGCACATGTATACGCCTTGGTGGAAAGACAACAAGAAATTGGACTTCGCTCGCGGCTACCACATCGAGTATTGGGGTGGGATGGGACAGCCTGCCTATGGGGCTGGAGGAGGCATGGATAGTATGCGGAAGTACCTCAAAGATGAATTTGGCAATCCAAGCCCAAATGGTGGCTATGGAGCTGGCCTCAAAAAAGACATCCGCAGAATCTATGGATCTACCCTAGGCATGTCAGGCCGTGGGGAAAGCATCCCCCAGCACAGCAATTACTGTGAAATCGATCCGAATGTGGTGGATACCTTTGGGATTCCGGTACTTCGTTTTCATTACAAATGGACAGACCAGGAAATCAAGCAGGCTAAGCACATGCAAGATACCTTTGAAGAGATATTGACAAATGCTGGAGCCACGCTTTTAGGCACCAAACCGGGCCCAGAAAGCAATTATGGACTAGCAGGTCCTGGAAGGATTATCCACGAAGTAGGCACCACCCGAATGAGCAACGATCCTAAATCAGGTGTAGTGAATTCCAACTGCCAGGTGCATGCCTGCAAAAACCTGTTTATAGTGGATGCAGGACCATTTGTGTCCCAAGCAGATAAAAATCCAACTTGGACCATTTTGGCGCTCTCCTGGAGAACATCCGATTACATTGTTGAACAGCTCAAACAAAAAAATATCTAGGCCATGAATAGAAGAGAAAATCTAAAACTACTCTTTGCGGGCTCTATAGGGGCAGGCTTATTGCTCGGTTGCGAGCCAGAGCAAGTCAAATTGAAGGGAGAAGTGATTGGTACTCCCGGGGGCCGTACCGAAGAAGAAAAAGCAAGAGATGCCAAATTGCTTGCGGAACGGTTTTTTACGGAAGACGAACTGAAAAAAATCTCGACCCTAGTCGACCTGATTATGCCTGCCGACGAGCAATCCCCAGCAGCAACAGCCTTGGGAGTTCCTGATTTTATCGAGTTTATGATGAAGGACCAGCCCAACATGCAAACCCCCATGCGCGGTGGATTGATGTGGCTGGACTATGAAGCTCAGGAATTATTTGGCAAAGTTTTCAATGAATTGGAAGCTACCCAAGTTCAAGAAGTAATCGACCTCGTGGCCTGGCCAGAAAAAGCCACCGAAGACTACCAGGGTGGGGTACGCTGGTTTAATATGCTCCGCAACCTCACGTGCTCTGGGTATTTTTCTACCCAAGAAGGATGGAACTACATGGGCTACCTAGGCAACGTGCCCAATGTATGGGATGGTGTTCCTGCTGCTGTACTCAGCAAGCACGGCTTAGCAAATCCTGAAAAATATGCAGGAGTATACCTCAAACCAGAGGAGCGAAGTAAAGTTGCCGTCTGGGATGAAGCTGGCAATTTGATTGGTTAAGCATTAACCCATTAAAAACTAGAGGCTTTTCTACCCATTCCACTTAGAATAGCTGACTACTACCTTTTACCCCGACAAACAATCGGTTTATCTAATTTTCGAATCGAATCCATCTTGAATTCCTAACTTGAAGATCTTATTCTACCCACTATGAAAAAATCAACCCTAGCCCTCCTGCTTGTTGGCGGGCTCCTAACCTTGGAAGTTGGTGCTCAAACCATCTCCCCAACTTCAGAAAAAGCGCTTCAGGAGTCTATAAACAAGCATAGCGCGCTACTTTCCTCCTCTCCACTGGCTGATTTCAAAGCCAAGAACGTGGGTCCTACCAATATGTCTGGACGAATCATTGACATTGAGGTAGCTTCAAATCCGAACACGTTTTATGTGGCTGCGGCTTCTGGTGGGGTTTGGAAAACTACGGACAATGGGCAGTCATTTACTCCTATTTTTGATCACCAAGCGGCTCTAGGCATCGGTGCCATGGCCCTTTCCAAATCCAACAATGATATACTTTGGGTAGGTACGGGAGAAAATAACTCCAGCCGATCTACTTATGCGGGTGCTGGTCTTTACAAATCAGTAGATGGAGGCAAAAGCTGGCAAATGATGGGCTTGCTTCACTCCCAACACACCGGACAAATCCAAATTCACCCCACCAACCCAGACATCGTATGGGTAGGTTCCATGGGTTCATTGTACTCCAAAAACAAAGAAAGAGGTCTCTACAAGACCATTGATGGAGGCAAAACCTGGAAAAAGGTACTCTACATTGATGACAATACCGGCATCATCGACATCAAGCTTCATCCTACCAACCCAAACATACTTCTTGCAGCGAGCTGGGAACGTTTTCGCCAAGCGCATGACTTTATTGGCAATGGCAAAGGCTCAACCATCTGGAGATCAGAAGACGGAGGAGATACCTGGAAAAAATCAGTGAATGGATTTCCACAGGATGAATTTGTAGGTAGAATCGGATTTGATTTTAGCCTTTCCAGTCCTGAAGTGGTTTATGCACTTTTGGACAACCAAGGCAAATCAGATAAGCCCGCTCCTGCTCCAAGACAACGCCCTGGTGCTCAGCCTGAAGAAAATCCAATCAAATTGGAAGACTTTGCTGCCATGACCCTTGACCAAGCCTTGGCCTTGGAAGATAAGAGACTGGAGTCATTTTTACGCAGAAGCCAGTTTGCAAGCAAATACACGCCTGCCGAACTGAAGCGACAACTCAAGACAGGTAAAGTCACCACTACGCAAATTGCCAACTACCTAGGTGGCGCAGTGGATGCCAATGCAGCGATGTTTGGCGCTCCCATCAAAGGTGCAGAAGTGTACCGCTCCACGGATAGCGGAAAAAATTGGTCCCTAGTATCTGAGTCAGATATCAGCCAATTGTACAATTCCTATGGCTATTGGTTCGGTGAGATTCGGGTAAGTACTTCCAATGAAAATGAAATCTTTGTTTTGGGTGTACCTCTTTTGGTGTCTCGTGACGGAGGAAAGAACTTTTCCCGTACCGACTCCATCGGCAGACCGCACTCTGACCACCAGGCCATGTGGATCAACCCTAAGGATTCCAAGCACATCTTGCTCGGTAACGATGGTGGATTGTACAGAAGCTACGGCGGAGGTTCTCGTTGGGATCACTTGAACACTCAGATGCCTATCTCTCAGTTTTATTCCATCATGGTAGACAATGCTACCCCTTACAACATTTATGGCGGCATGCAAGACAATGGCGTATGGTATGGCAAATCCACCAATGCACCTGAGGATCCTTGGGAGTCCCTCTATGGCGGCGATGGCATGGTCGTGGCAGTTGATACGCGTAACAACGACATCGTTTACACCGGATCACAGTTTGGAAACTATGTGCGCATCAATAAAAAGACAAATGAGCGCAAGCGCATCACCCCAGGACACGATATCGGAAAGGCTCCGAACCGCTGGAACTGGAGAACCCCGGCAGAGCTAAGCTACCACAATCAGGACATTATCTACATGGGTTCGCAATACGTATACCAGTCCCTAGATCAAGGAAATACCTGGACAACTATCTCTCCGGATCTCACCAAAAATCAAAAAAGTGGAAACGTGCCTTTTGCTACCCTTTCTGTAGTGGAAGAATCTCCTTTGGAATTTGGAACCCTCTATGCAGGTTCGGATGACGGCAATGTCTGGGTGACCCGTAACAATGGCGGCAGCTGGACCAGCTTGAATGCTGGACTTCCTCAAGATCGTTGGGTAAGCAGCATTTCTCCCTCCAACTACAAGGAAGGGCTCGTTTACATTACACTCAATGGCTACCGCTACGATGAGTTTACGAGCTATGTTTACAAAAGCGAAGACTATGGCAAGACTTGGACTTCCATCGCTTCCAACCTACCGAATGAATCGGTGAATATCATTATTGAAGATCCAAAGATGCCCAACCTTCTGTATTTGGGCACAGACCATGGGCTGTATGTAAGTTTGGATGCTGGCAAAAACTGGAACCTATTCCAAGGCCAGATCCCGAACGTAGCCATTTACGACATGGTCATCCAAGAGCGTGAAAACCACCTCATCGTGGGTACCCATGGACGAAGCGTCTATGTAGTGGATCTGAAACCCATCCACAAATGGGCTACTCCAGCGCCTTTGATGATGGAGAAAAAATAAAACAAATCCACTTACAAAAAGCCCTTCCAAAATCAAATTTGGAAGGGCTTTTTTATGGGTTTTAATCTCCAACTTTTTTTGGAGAAGTGGAAGGTTAGAATAATTTATATCCTATGGAAAGTACCCATTGGTTGATTCGATTATCGGCAGTATATGAACCAACATTTTCAGTAAACCTACTCAAACCTCCTTCGTATTTTCCTTCAACAGTCAGGTTGCCTAGGTCCACTCCTACCCCAGTTTGATAGCCGAGGGTTGCATTTTTAAAGTCAATATTTTGGACCGTTTTTCCCGCATTCTCAAGCGAGGAATCAATGTTGAAACTAGCGATCGGTCCAGCCATCACTCGAATAATTTTGAGTAGTCGAAAACCAGCCATTACTGGTACATCCAAGCGGTTAAACTTAGCTTCGTATAGAGTGGGAGAAACACTACTTAGTGGTGGCGATTCTAATTTAAATTGTCCGCTCGTTTGGGTAAACAATACCTCGGGCTGCACAAAAAAACCAATACCTCCGAATCGTGCAAATACGCCTAGGTGATATCCTAATTGTGCATCACTTGGAACCAGTTGATCCCCTTCAAAATTTACTTGAGTACTACTTAATCCTCCTTTAAGGCCAAATCCAATTTTCTGGGCATAGGCGGAGAGCGAACCTAGGAAAACGAGCAAAACAAGGACTAGCTTTTTCATGCGATAAAGGTTTTAGTTAAAAATATATACCTGTATACGTACAATTCTCTTGCCAAAACGAAAAAAGAGGAGATTTTAGTGTGTGAAATGGAAAGAAATCCCAATTCACCAAAAAAAGGGGGATTTAGAAGGGATGCTGCCGCTTTTGATAAGTATCTGGCCGCGCTAAAAACCCAATCCTTTTCAGGAGCAAGAGCATAATTAAGATGAGGCAAATTCACTTGACAAAGAATCCCAAAGTGATGCAGGAAGGTCCTTTGTATCCAAGATTACTCTCTAATCTGGAAATGAACCTATTGTCTTAACCTATTTAATTACAACCAAAAAAAATCTAAATTTAGCTCAAGCCTAGCTGTTTTGACAATATACTGATGCCCTCCCGGAAAGATTTGGGACGATAGCCCAGCTGATTTTTTGCCTTTTCAATCACAAAACCGGTCTTCATGGGCCGACGAGCGGGTTGGGTAAACTTGGTAGAATCCGTACGAACAATCAATTCTTTGTTCAGCCCAAAGTAATCCGCCGTCTCCATGGCCATTTGGTAAGGAGTCAATAACTCAGAACCAGAGATATTGAAAATTCCCGTGGCTCCCTGCTCAGCCATCAAAATACATCCGGCAGCCAAATCCTCGGCCAGCGTCGGTGTACGCACCTGATCATCCACTACTTGAATCTGCTTGCCTGCTTCGAGGGAAGACTTCACCCAGAGGATGATATTGGAGCGACTCAAGTCATTTGCAAGTCCATAGACCAAGACTGTTCGAGCAATAGCCCACTTCAAGCTGGAGTGCTTGAGCAGCTCCTCCCCGTCCAACTTGGTTTGTCCATAGTAATTCACTGGATCTGGTAGAGCCTCCTCCATGTATGGGTTTTGACCGTCTAGTCCAGAAAAAATAAAGTCTGTAGACACAAAAATGAAGTGCAATTGAATTTTCTCTGCTGCGGCAATCAGGTACTTCGTGGCCAACACATTGGCTCGGTAACAGGCTTCTTGGTGCTTCTCACACTCGTCAACATGGGTCATGGCCGCACCATGAATAATCACCTCAGGGCGCAAGTTCAACACGATTTGGTCTACCTCTTGCTGATTTTCAATATCCAAAACCTGGTAGGTATACCCCGACCCAGAAAGCCGGCAAGGCCCTCTCCCGGTGGCAATCACTTCGAATTCTCCTTGTTGAACCAACTGCTCTACTAGCTTCTGACCCAGCAGACCATTGGCCCCCGTAATCAGGATTTTTAGCTTATTGTTCGACTGGGTAGACATAACCGAATTCTTTTTCAATTTTTTTGCGTGACATTTTTTCTACCGTAACCTTCATCAGTACGGGCTCCAAAGGAACTTCCCGGGCAGTTTTCTCGGCAGCAATTTTATCCACTACTTCCAAGCCTTGGATCACCTGGCCAAAGACCGTGTATTCAAAATCCAAGTGAGGCGTACCCCCTAGTTCGGCATAGGCCTTCACCTGTGCAGGAGTATAATCCTTGGTGAGTTTCAAGGACAAGGTCTTGGCTATTTCATCTCGTTTGGATAGCAAAAGTTGGGTAAGGCTATCCATTTTCCCTTCTTGATAAAGCCGAGTGTACTCTTCCTTCATCTTTTGTTGACTTTCCAATTGCATGAACAGGAAGACCGCCTTTTGCAAGGCCGTAAAATCGGTGGTCAGCTCCTGCTCCACATAGGTCCTTCCTTGTACGATGTAAAACTGGGACCCATTACTCCGTTTTTGAGGATTGCTATCATCTCCTTCACGAGCTGCGGCGATCATCCCCTTGGTATGTACATGATTGCGACGAATCTCTGCAGGGAGGGTTGGCCAATTTTGATAGGGAAGACCTTCCTTTTTGAAGACATCTCCACCTTGAACCATGAAGCCTTGAATCACCCGGTGAAATTGGGTAGAATCAAATCTCCCATCCTCTGCCAAGGATAAAAAATTGGACTTGTGCTCAGGCGCATCGTCAAATAGAATCGCCTTAATCTCTCCATGACGTGTGGAAATTGTAACCACATAATCCTTGTCTTTGCCACAAGCCGATAAGCTCAGTGTAAAAAGAAAAAAGTATAAAATCCGCATTTTCTTGTTCATATCAATGAGGGGACTGTTTGATTTGTTCTAAAATAGTTTTTCCTCCAGCCTGAAGGACCTGATTTGCCAATGCCTCACCCAACTGCTCTGCCTCTGCGAGAAGTCCTGTTACTTCCAATACGATGCGCTGCTGCCCATCCAAACTCACAATACCTCCTTTGAGGTGAATTTGATCAGCAGCAAGCCTTGCCAAAGCAAAAACAGGAATGCTGCAGCCTCCTTCCAACACCCTCAAATACGCACGCTCAGCTAGCAAGCAGGTGGCTGTAGGGACATCGTTGCAAGCGGAAACAATCGCTGCACGAAGCTTGGGATCCAGACTAGTGCAGGCCTCAATGGCAATGGATCCTTGGCCTACCGCAGGAATAAATTGATTTAAGTCTAAGTGCTCCACCACTGAATTCGCATACCCCATGCGGTAAACCCCGGCGTAAGCCAACAGTAAGGCATCGCAAAGGCCCTCTTCCATTTTTCGAATGCGGGTTTGCAAGTTGCCTCGGACCTCAACGGTTTTCACATGAGGATAAAAATGCTTGAGGGTCGCTATTCTTCGTGTAGAAGAGGTACCCACTACCAAGTGGGTATTGCTTAAGGAAACTCCTTTCTTTGCCGATAAAAGCACATCTTGGGCTTGCTCGCGAACCGAAAATGCAATCAGCTCCAAGCCTTCCCCCAACCTAGAGGGCATATCCTTTGCGGAATGCACGGCAATATCGATCCTCCCATCCAACAGCTGATCCTCTAGCTCCTGGGTAAAAACCCCTTTGGAACCAATCTTTGAAATGGAAACATCCAAAACCTGGTCACCCTTGGTATCGATCGTAACAATCTCTGATTCCATACCCGCCTGTTTGAGCAAATCTGCCACATAATCTGCCTGCCAGAGGGCAAGTTTGCTTGCACGTGTTCCAATTTTTACAATCCGATTACTCACTGCTTTTCACGCTTTAATGATTTCTTCACTACGCTATCCACTACAAATTTGATGATTTCTGCGGCAACATTTACGCCTGTAGCTCCTTCAATTCCTTCCAAGCCGGGAGAACTATTGACTTCCAAAATCAAAGGTCCTCGCGCAGATTGAAGCATGTCCACTCCTGCCACATCCAGCCCTAGGGCCTTGGCAGCATTGAGGGCTGCTTGCTTTTCAGCACGGCTCAATTTGATCACGGTCGCTATTCCTCCCCGATGGAGATTGGAACGAAACTCTCCTTCCGCACCCTGACGCTTCATCGCTCCTACTACCTTCCCATTCACTACGAAAGCCCGGATATCTGCTCCCTTTGCTTCTTTGATGTATTCCTGAACAATTATTCTGGCCTTCAAGCCATGAAAAGCCTCCACGACAGACTGGGCTGCTTTCTTGGTTTCTGCCAAGACCACGCCCAAACCTTGCGTCCCTTCCAATAATTTAATGATCACGGGAGCCCCACTCACCTGCTCAATCAACTGCTTCTCTCCTCCCTTGGAAAAATTAGTAAAGGCTGTCTTGGGCATTCCCAAACCGTTTTTGGAGAGAATTTGTAAGCTCCTCAACTTGTCACGACTCCGGACGATTGCCTGAGAGGTGACCGCCGAAAATGCACCCATCAACTCAAATTGCCGAACAACCGCGGTGCCATAGAAGGTTACGGATGCCCCTATTCGAGGAATAATTGCATCCACACCCTCCAAACGCTGCCCCTTGTAGATAATCGAGGGTCCTTCTTGCTCGATGATCAGGTCACAAAGACTGTGATCTACCACCATGGCCTCATGACCCGCCTTCTCGATTTCTTCGATCAAGCGTTGGGTTGAGAATATTTTAGGATTCCTTGAAAGGACAGCAATTTTCATTTCTTTTTGCGGTAGGGTTTACCTAAGTTGGTTTTGGATACATCTACGAGAAATCTCCCCCGTAGAATTTTTCTGCCCAGTAGAATGGAATTTTTCATGCTAGACCGATCAGTGAGCGTAAACTCGGCACGAAAGGTTTCTCCAGCCAGCTGGAGCTTGGTTTCTATTAGGTAGCGGACCTCCACCTGTCCGAAGGAATTTTTGACTTTCTTTTCTCTATAGGAGTCAAAAAAAAGGGTTTTGCCCGTAAATTTTTTGTGGGCAGGCATTAATATTTTGAAATAAAGCAACTTTCGCCCTTCAACCTCCTCAATCCGGATTTCCTCCGCATGCAAGCTACTCGTATAAGCTCCGGTATCAATTTTGGCTCCCACAAGATTTAAGCCCAGTTCAGGAAGTGTGATTTTTTCTTTTCGACCAAGAACCTTCTTTTCCATCTCCTTAGTTTTTGGACATCATCAAAAGAATCTCCATAGACAAGTCGGTAAAAATCATTTTCGCATTTCCATTTCGCTCCAAATGGTAGTGCGCAGCATTAAAGGTCTGGTAGAGTTTCTCTGCATGCTCTTCCGTCAGCATTTTTTTACTGATGTTGTTGATGAAGGTTCGATCCTCGTCGGTAGTTCGTAGGAGGTGATCCAAGTCAAGATTTTTCAATAAGATCTCACGGGTTACATTCAATCCTGCAAGCATCAGCGATTTTTGAGATTCCTTATCCGCCTTGTGAAAATCCTCCGAAAGAAGGAATAGCTCTTTTAGATTTTTGGTAGCGCAAAGGCGAAACCAGTCCCGGAGCTGACGAACAGTCTGGTCCTCTACCTGATCAATCAACAGAAAGGCTGCCCGCAGGTTGCCATCCGCCAACATGGCAATTTGAGCAGCTACCTTGGCTTCACATTTGCCTGTCTCTACAAGGTGATTGCTCACTTCCTCGTCTGAGAATGCGCGAACGAGTATTTTTTGCGTTCGTGACAAAATGGTCGTAAGCAGTTGGTCTGCTTGGGAGGTTACCAGCAAGAAAAGTGTTTTGGCAGGGGGCTCTTCGATAATCTTGAGCAAGGCATTTGCTGCCGAAGGGTGTAAATATTCAGGTGCCCAGATGAGCATGATTTTATAACCTCCCTCAAAGGACATCAAGGAAAGGGTCTGGATCATCTTCCGAGCCGCCGCTTTGGTGATATTTAACTGCTTTTTTTCAAAGCCATTGAAGTAGATGAAGTCGTGAACATTGCCATAGGGCTGACCCAAAACAAACTTCCGCCAGTTGCCCAGCAAGTCTGTCTTCTCATCCTTTCCGTCCTCATCTCCATCGTCTTCCTTGGAGGAGGCCACGACTGGAAAAGCAAAATTTAAGTCAGGAAGAATCAATTTATTCATCCGTTGGCATGAGCCGCAGGTACCACAGGAATCGGTTTCCGATTTTTGTTCGCAATACAGGTAGCTTGCCAGCGCAAGTGCTAGAGTCAAATTGGCTGATCCCTCCGGTCCATGAAATAAAAGGGCATGGGCAAGGTGGTTCAGCTTAACCGCGTTAAGTAGCTTTTCTTTGGTTTCCGGAAGTCCGGGGATCGCTGCAAACTGCATAGTGCGGTGGGTCAGGAAGTTTTATCCCAAATTCTATAGCTTTTGGTCAAATCAAAAACCTTATCGAGAATTTCTTTTTCGGCGGGTCCCCATTCTTTTCCTCTTCGGGCATACACAGCCTCCGCAGTTTCGTGAAACTTGGGTGGCGTAAACGTGGAAAAGCCTGCTGCTCCACCCCAGGCAAAAGAAGGGATAAAATTTCGAGGATAGCCATCTCCAAAGACATTTGCTCCCACCCCAATAACGGTGCCGGTATTGAACATGGTATTGATGCCACACTTGCTGTGGTCTCCCATCATCAGTCCACAAAACTGAAGTCCAGTATTGGCAAATCCTCCTTTGGTGTAATCCCAAAGTTTGACAGCCGCGTAGTTGTTTTTGAGGTTGGAGGTATTCGTGTCAGCACCTAGGTTACACCATTCTCCAATCACCGAATTACCCAAAAATCCATCGTGCCCTTTGTTGGAATAGCCCATAATCACCGAATTGGACACCTCTCCACCCACCTTTGAATAAGGCCCGATGGTGGTATCTCCTCGTAGTTTCGCGCCCATGTTGACCGTGGAACCCTCACATAGTGCAAAGGGTCCTCGGATCAAGGCGCCTTCTTGTACCTCGGAGTTCTTTCCCAAGTAAATTGGTCCAGCTTCTGCATTGAGCACTGCTGCACGGATTTGTACTCCTTCTTCAATGAAAATCTGATGCTCCCCATAGCAACGGGTATGCGGATCTAGCATGGGCTGGGAAGTTCTTCCAGCAGTGATAAGCATAAAATCCTTACGAATTTCAGCTGCGTTGAATTGGAAAATATGCCAGGTTTTTTGAAGTAGAACGGGTTCTTGTGCTGCTTGTATGATTTTCTTTTCAGCCGCAAAAGCCAAGTTTTTTTCTTGCGGTCCACATGCGGTAGCCAACAAGGTTTTGCCAAAAAATAAGGCCTCATCTTCCTTCAAGGCAGCTACCTGCTGCCAAGAGTTCGAATCCGGCAGCCAAGAACCATTAATGGCGATGCCCTGCTGCGCTGTTCGTGGAAAAAGATTTTGAAGGTAGTCTTGTGTCCAGTAGGACACCTGTGCTCCTGAATATTTTTCCCATTTCTCGGAAATTTTTAGGATTCCTACCCGGAGGTCGGCAATAGGCCGCGTAAAAGTAAAGGGAAGGAGCGACCCGCGAATGGCAGGATCGTCAAACAACAGGAGGTGCTTCATAGAACAAAAATAAAAAAGTCTCCCGGAATCTGTGCTCCGGGAGACTTTTTCGAAGGACGAAAGTCCAAATTACTTTTTCGCGTAGCGCTTGTTGAATTTCTCCACACGACCTGCAGTGTCCAACATCATTTTCTTACCGGTGTAGAATGGGTGAGATTCAGAGCTCACTTCAATCTTGTATACTGGGTAAGAGTTGCCATCTGTCCAAACGGTTGTCTCGTTTGTTTCGATAGTAGACTTGGTCAAAAACTTGAACTCAGAAGAGGTGTCGTAAAATACTACGTCTCTGTAGTTTGGATGAATATCGCTTTTCATGCTATTGCTAGTTTTAAGTATTGCTTTTCTGAAATGAGGCACAAAGATATCCTTTTAAATAAATCTGACCAAATGTTTGTCAAGGATTTATTAAAAATCACCCAAAACCTGGGAGGAAATATGTCTTATTTGCTTTTAAAGTCGCCTCGTTTGATGGATCGGATGAATTGAGACCAGGCAAATGGGTCCAAGATACGCAAGGGCCTAGGGCCGTAGACATCTTGATTTTGAAGCATTTGGGACTCTTGGAATGCTCGGAAGTTCTCGTTGCTAGAAGCAGGCATCGACTCCGCCCAACGGAGCAGCATCTCAGGACGCATATTCGTTCGGCTGATGGACATCGGATCTGCCGCCGACATGGTCAGCACCGCTTGTTTAAACTCATCTTCGGTAGGATAAGGCAAAACCTCAATTTCAGCAAGGGCGATTTCGTCCACTTCCATGGTCAAAATCAAGGAGATGCGGTCATTCTCCATTTTTTGCGGAACATTGAAGGTTTGCTTCTTCAAACCAATAAACGTGAATACGATGGTATCCCCTTCGAGAACAGGCATTGAAAAATATCCAAATCGTCCAGAAACAGTTCCTCTACCTTTTTTAGGCACATAAATATTTACCCCAGGAACTGCGTCTGTGCTATCTGCATTGAGGATAATCCCTGAAAGCTGAACGACTTTTTTTTCTTGATTATCTTGAGCAATCAGGTCTTGCGCGCAGAAAAAAAATCCCGACAACAGAATTAGCGCGTATAAATAGGTTTTTTTCACGAATATTGGGTTCAAAGATTTTCTGCCCTTGGACTTCTTGAAGATTTGAACCCAATTTCAGCGATTATTTTCGTTTCACCTCGTTCCCGAAGTTAAAACTTACTAATGAGACTCAAAAATATCAGTTTAAACTATGGTTTGCGAATTTTTAAAGCACTTTCGGAAGAGCCGCGAGTGCGAATTTTGCATTTGCTGATGCAAAACAAGGAACTGAGCATTTCAGACCTAGAACTTATTTTGGACTTTACGCAAACAAAAACGAGCCGTCACTTGATTTACCTAAAGAATGCTGGTCTCCTAGGTAGCCGAAGGACGGATCAGTGGATGTTTTACTACATCTTGGAAGAATACCTTGAGATCTTACAACAGATATTCAAACTGATTCAAAAAGATGCGAACCTAACCAAGGATCAAGAAACCTACGAAATCCTAAAATCTAACCGAGAACTGGCCGCCAACAAAATTCAAAACAACCAGTACAGACGCTAAGTCAACTTGAAAACCTACCAGCATATTTTCTTCGATCTAGACCATACCCTATGGGATTACGATCGGAATGTACGTGAATCCCTCTCGGAACTCTTTCAAATTTATGCCCTTCAAGACTTGGGCATTCCGACTTTCGAGCAGTTTTTCTCCTCCTTCCATACCGTCAATTACCAATTGTGGGACGACTACAACCTCGGTAAAATTGACAAACAGGGCCTGCGCCGCGAACGCTTCCCTCTGATATTTACCCATGCTGGAGGAAATTCGGCTGCAATCCCCGCACCTTTTGAAGAAGATTTCATGCATCGAACTTCTTCCAAGTCCCACCTTTTTCCCCACTCCATAGAAATCTTAGAATACCTCCAAAAGTCTTACCGACTTCACATCATCACCAATGGATTCAATGAATCCCAGGCAAAAAAAATGAGGTCCTCCGGCATCACCGACTATTTTGAGCTGGTAGTCACCTCAGAGACTACAGGTCACAAAAAACCCGACCCTCGGATATTTTACCATGCCTTGGAGCAGCTCCAAACCGATGCGAGCAGCTGCTTGATGATTGGCGACAACCCCAACTCAGACATTCTTGGGGCACAGCGAGCGGCCATTGATCAAGTGTATTTCAACCCCGAGGAAAAAACCATAGACCTCAAGCCCACCTACGAAATCCGACACCTGCAAGAACTAGAGCTCCTTTTGTGAGGAAAAGCAGTTCCACATTCCTAGGGATATCCTATCTTTGTTTCCTTCATTCACACAAACGCAATCACCATGTTAAAGGGATTTTTCAACGTACCTACTCCAGTCAATGAGCCCGTTAAGGCCTACGCTCCAGGAAGCCCTGAGCGAAAAGAACTTCAAGCCATGCTGGCCACCCTCCGTTCCCAACAAATCGATATCCCCATGTATATCGGGAGCGAAGAAGTACGAACAGGCAAAACTAGAACGCTTTCTCCTCCACACGATCACCAACATATCTTAGGACAGTTTCACGAAGGGGACCGTTCCCATGTGGAGCAGGCCATCCAAGCTGCATTAGGTGCGAAGGAAGCCTGGGAAAATATGGCTTGGGAGCAGCGCGCAGCTATTTTCCTCAAAGCAGCTGACTTGCTTGCAGGTCCTTACCGTGCCCGAATCAATGCAGCGACCATGCTTGGCCAGTCCAAAAATGCCTTTCAGGCAGAGATTGATGCCGCATGTGAATTCATTGACTTTCTCCGCTTCAATGTGAAATACATGTGCGAAATCTACGCCCAGCAGCCTCCAGTTTCTGGTGCTGGTGTATGGAATAGATTGGAGCAGCGACCCCTTGAGGGCTTCGTGTTTGCTTTAACTCCATTCAACTTTACAGCCATTGCAGGCAACTTGCCTACTTCAGCCGCGCTGATGGGAAATACCATCGTTTGGAAGGTGGCCTACACCCAGATCTATTCCGCCCAGGTACTCATGGAAGTATTCAAAGAGGCCGGTGTACCGGATGGTGTGATCAACTTGGTGTATGTCGACGGACCAACAGCCGGAGATGTGATTTTCAAGCACCCTGATTTTGCAGGAATCCACTTCACCGGATCCACCGGAGTTTTTCAACACATCTGGAAGACAGTGGGCGAAAACATCACCCGCTACAAATCCTACCCAAGAATCGTGGGAGAAACAGGAGGAAAAGACTTTGTTTTGGCACACAAATCGGCAAATCCCAAGGCAGTAGCTGTCGGACTAGTTCGAGGTGCTTTTGAATACCAAGGCCAAAAATGCTCTGCTGCATCCAGAGCCTACCTTCCTTCCAACCTTTGGGAGGAGATCAAAAAATACATGATCGAAGACCTAGCATCGATGTCCATGGGAGGAACTGAGGACTTCAGCAACTTCATCAATGCAGTGATCGATGAAAAATCGTTTGATAAAATCGCGAATTACATTGACCAAGCCAAGGCTGCTCCAGGCGTAGAGATCATCGCTGGCGGAAAGTACGACAAGTCCAAGGGCTACTTCATCGAGCCAACGGTCATCCTTACTCAGGATCCCATGTACAAGACCATGTGTGAGGAGATCTTTGGTCCGGTTTTGACCATCTATGTGTACCATGAAGAGCATTTTGAGACTGTGCTAGAGCTAGTCGACCAAACATCTCCTTATGCGCTTACTGGAGCCATCTTCTCTCAGGACCGCTATGCCATTGAATTGGCCACTCAAAAGTTGAAGCATGCCGCCGGCAACTTCTACATCAACGACAAGCCAACAGGCGCGGTGGTTGGTCAGCAGCCATTCGGTGGCGCCAGAGCTTCAGGCACCAATGACAAAGCGGGCTCCATGATCAACTTGCTCCGTTGGGTATCCCCACGCACCATCAAAGAAACATTCGTTTCCCCTACCGACTACCGCTACCCATTCTTGGAAAAAGACCGGTAAACAGTTGTCTTTTTGGTAAAAAATTAACCACAATAGGCAGATAGGAGAAATTAGCCCCTTTTCTATGTGCCTATTGTGTTTTTTTTAAAGCTAATACATAGCCACTAATCAAAAGCCTAACCTTATGTGCCTCCTATGTGGTTTTTTTTTGAAGCAATAATAAAGAGATGAGACATTAGAAAAAGTACCAAGTACTAAGATCCTCTAGTGGCAGAATTCTGGAATAAATTCAAATCCCTATTTTGTATTTAGTACCTGGTACTTTGTACTATCTCCTCAAATTCACTTTTTAGAATACCTGCCCTCACACCTTCTCTACCCACTCCACCCCAGTATCTTTCCAAGCGCGATCTCGTGCGGAGGCAAGCACCGCTTCGCAAACTTTCTGCGTTTCAAACGCATCTCTGAAAGTAGGATGACAGGCCTCTCCCGTCTCTAAACTATGAAAGAAATCAGCTACCTGGTGGATAAAGGAATGCTCGTAGCCAATGGAAGTTCCCGGTATCCACCAGCGGTGCATGTAGGGATGATCTCCGTCGGTGACGTGAATGGATCTCCAACCCCGCACTTTGCCTTCGTCGCTGTGGTCAAAATATTCGAGGCGGGTCAGGTCATGCAGATCCCAACGGATGGAAGCATGCTCCCCATTGATTTCGAGGGTGTAGAGGGCCTTGTGTCCGCGGGCATAGCGCGTCGCTTCAAAAAGCCCCAAGGAACCGTTGTCAAAGTGGCAATGAAAAATACAAGCATCGTCAATTCCTACCGCCTGCTTTTTGCCCGTATCCGAATGCACACGCTCCTTTACAAAGGTCTCGGTCATCGCGGAAACATCCTTGATTCCTCCGTTGATCCACATAGCGGTATCGATGCAGTGCGCCAGCAAATCTCCAGTAACTCCAGAGCCCGCCGATTCCACATCCAATCTCCAGGTTCCATCTCCTCCCTGAGGCAAGTCCGGATTGATGGTCCAATCCTGAAGGAAGTTGGCTCGGTAATGAAAGATCTTGCCTAGCTTACCCGATTCCACGATGTTTTTGGCTAGGGTAACTGCAGGCACACGTCGGTAATTGTACCACACCGTGTTTTTTACGCCAGCTTTTTCAACTGCCTCCAGCATGCCTTTGGCTTCGGCAACGGTTCGGGCAAGCGGCTTTTCGCAGAGAATCATTTTTCCAGCCTTGGCCGCAGCAATGGCGATTTCGGCATGCATGTCGTTGGGTGTACAAATATCGACGGCATCAATGTCCTCACGAGCGAGGAGCTTGCGCCAATCTGTTTCGTACGAAGCATAGTTCCAGCGCTCCATAAAGGCCTTTGCATTTTCTTCTCTACGCGAGCAGCAGGCTTGTAGCACAGGTCGGTACTCGTATTCAGGGAAAAAGTCAGCCAAGCGCTTGTAGCCATTGGTATGAATTCTGCCCATCAGCCCTGTGCCGATGAGACCTACACGAATTAGTTTTTTAGTACTCATGTTTCTAGTAAGTTAGAAGTAAACGGAAAATCTATGTTGGAAACTGCAGAAGGCGAAGATCTGCTCAATGCCCTTGGGCATTACGAACTGCTATCATCGCAGCGAGGATATCGTTCCAAGTTTGCTGCTTTTCCATGACTGCGTTGGGGAACATGCAGCCATCCCAGCAGATATGTGTCAAAGCTTGGTTGTAATTTCCAGCGGAATCTCGCATCCAGTATCCTGCATCATGGGCGATGTCAAGCACCCCGTTTGGATCTGTAGCTTGGCAGTGACGACCTGTTTT